>CAYXDZ010000651.1:0-1964 GCA_964463815.1 uncultured Verrucomicrobiota bacterium
ACGTAAAGGGCAGCGCCTGCGCCGCGCTGACCCCGTTGTCGGTGAGCGACAGCGCCGTCATGCCCGACGGATCGATCCAGTTGAACGTGGCGGTTTGAATCTGGTAGTTGGCGACGACGCTGATCTCCGCGGTGGCTTGACTGGTCTGGCCCGCGCCATTGGCCACGGTGAGGCGGACAATGAAGCTGCCCGCCTGGTTGAAGGTGTGGCTCGGGTGTTGCGTCGTGCTGGAGTTGCCGTCGCCGAAGTCCCACGTCCACGAAGTGATCTCCCCGAAGGACAGGTCGGTGAAGTCCACCGTCAGCGGCAGCTCACCGGAAAACGTGCTCGCCGTGAAGCCGGCCAGCAGCGCCGGGCCGAGGGCGTTCGCCAGATTGAGCCGCCCGCCGGTGACGGTCTTGCCCTGGAGGGATGGCAGCGGATCGACGGCGGCATACACCCGGTCGATGAGCTGAAGGTAGGTCTCGTGCGGATAGCGGGCCTTCATCAGTGCGAAGGCTCCGGCGGTCACCGGGGCGGCAAAGGAGGTGCCGCTGCCCTTGGTGTAGGCGGAGTCACCGGAACGAGTGGTGGTGTAAAGGTCCGAACCGGGCGCCCCCAGATCCACACTGGTGGCACCGTAATTGGAATAACTTGCCAGCGCATCCGTGCGGGTGGTGGCGGCCACGGCGACAATGTTGTCATGTGTGTAACTGGCGGGATAAACGGGGGTGGTGTCGTTGTCCGATCCGTCGTTCGCGGCGGCGGCGACCACGATGATGCCGGCGTTCCGGGCGCTGTTGATGGCGGAAGACAGCGTACTGGATGAACTGGGACTGCCGAAGCTGGCGTTGATGATGTGCGCCCCGTGCAGCCGGGCGTAATCGATGCACTCCGCCGCATCGGAAGTGTAGCCGGTGCCGGCGTCGTCAAAGAACCGCAGCGCCATCAACTGGACGGACCATGCCACGCCGGTTCCGCCCCTGCCATTATCGCCCACCGCGCCCGCCAGTCCGGCCACCTGGGTGCCGTGACCGTGCAGGTCGATCGGGTTGCCATCGTTGGCGGCGGCATTGATGCCATGCACGTCGTCGATGTAGCCATTGCCATCATCGTCAATACCGTTGCCGGGGATTTCACCGGGGTTGATCCACATGTTGGCGGCCAGATCCTCGTGCGTGTAACGAACGCCGGTATCCACGATGGCCACGATGATGTTTGTGGCGTAGCGCATCGTGTCCCACGCCTCCGGGCCGTCAATGTCGGCATCGACCACGCCGCCGCTCTGCCCCATATTGTGGAGATGCCAGAGAGAACCATCGGCATAACGGGGATCATTCGGTTCCGCCATCGGATGGAGCCGGAAATCCGGCTCGGCGAATTCGACCAGCCCGCTCCGCAAATAATTTGTGATCATTTCCGGGACACGCGCGCCCGGAGCGAGACGCAACACCTGGATGCCCTCCATTTGGGGAAATGTTCGCAGCACCTGGGAACCATTTCCCGCATGGAACTGGCTCAATACGGACGCCGCCACTTCGGCCTGCGGCTTGATGAGGATTCGCTCCGGGTGAAAATCACCCGCACCGGCAGGGGGCAGCGCGGCGGCCGTCTGCGCACTCACTTGCGGGGCGAGGCCGCACAATACCAGAGCGGCAAGCAACCCGCCGAAGCCCGAGCGGGAGGGGTTGGAAGACCGACGAACTGCCGGGAGGGACTTCCTGGTCCAGATGTTGAAAACGTCACGCATGCCCCTTCTTTAGCGGCCAAAGTGCCATCGCATTTAAGCTGAATTCCATGTCTGGAATTGGAACAGGTCCGAAGACGGCCGCGCGGCAGGCTGTGGCAGGCGGCCGCCTTCGGCCTTGGATAATTTTGCCAACCCCTTAGTCTGCGCGCATGGCACCGCGACTGAATGGCCTCACGGCATTGGTATTGGAAGACGACCCGCTGCTGCGACGGGAGCTGGGGCGGTTCTTCAAGGA
>CAYXDZ010000652.1:0-1964 GCA_964463815.1 uncultured Verrucomicrobiota bacterium
CTTGCAGAAAACGTAATACTTGCGCCGCAAACTTCGATGGGGCAGGCGTTTGCTCGGATAGTAACGTTTTCCAGCGGGTTTGGTGTAGTTGCGTGAGAGTGCTACGACCGGGAAACGCTATCATATGCGAAAAGCCAAATATGAATGGTCATTCAGTCTCGCGCGCGGGGCCATTACACCTCGAAAAAATACGTTATATTATGATAGTATACATATACATATATATACAAACTGGCTATTTATCGGCCTCTGCGCCAGCTTGGCCGCAGATCGTCAACTTCGATTCCATCCCAAAGAAACGCAAGCGCGCTCTGACAAACTCAGCTCAGAAACGCTACCACATTCCCCGCAAACGCAAGCCTGGCGCAGCTTTCCACGGTTCGCTATCACAAGAATCAAACCCGATCAATCGGCTTTCGCGGCAAAACGTGTTACGAGTGCCGGCGAAACGTGAGCACGCCAAGGCCCAGGGTTTCACGGAGGTGCGAAATCGGCCAGGGGTTCCAAAACGCACCCCCGCCGGTTGTGATTCTTGGAGCCGCACACGATTTTCCCGCCAAAACCCCACCACTGTCCAGTACCTTCACACTTGCGCCGCCTCCCCTCTTCCGCTACAATGTCCGCGTGGAAACTGCGCTCAAACGCCGCGACGCCGCTTTGCCGTTCACGATGGCGTTCGCCTACGAGATCGCGTTGGGCTTCGATCCTCCGCACGAGGTCTGTCGCCGACACAACGTGGCCGAGTCGCATTTCGCCCGGCTGGAGTCTTACGAGCCGTTCATCCAGGCCAAGGCCGCGCTCTACGAGCAGTTCCTCAAGTCGGGGATGACCTTGGACCTGAAGGCCAAGCTGGCGCTCGAGAGTGTGCTGCCGCAGGCGGCGATCATCGCCTCCGACGAGGCGTTCGACGCGGCGACGCGGATCAAGGCGATGGAGCTGCTGTCCAAGGTGGCCAACGTAGGCGCCGGCCCGAGCGGACCCGAGAAGCCTACGTTCGCCTTCCAGGTGGTCATTGGCGACGTCGATCGCCCGATCTCACTCAGCGCCGCTGCGCAGGCGTTGCCCGACGACATATTCGAGATTCACGATGCGTAAGTACGTGGCGCCGAGGACGGTGGCTCGGTTCATGCAGTCCGACGCCGCGGTGCGGTTCCTGATGGGACCCTACGGCTCAGGCAAGTCGGTGGGCTGCGCGGTGGAGCTGATGCGGCGGGCGTTCGCGCACCCTCCCCGGCCGGACGGCGTGCGGCCTTCGCAGTTCCTCGTCGTGCGTAACACGTACCGCCAGTTGAAAGACACGACGCTCAAGACGTTCCTCGAGTGGTTCCCCGAGGGAGCACCGGGCCGGCTCCTGAAGTCCGACATGGTCTACGAGGTCAAGTTGCCGCTGGACGATGGCACGTCGGTGGAGTCGTTCTTCCTGTTTCGTCCGTTCGACAGCGAGCAGGACCAGTCGAACGCGCTGTCGCTCGAGATCACCGGCGCGTGGGTGAACGAGTTCCGCGAGATCCTGCCGACGCACATCATCAACATCCTCGGCCGGTGTGGGCGGTACAAGAATGGCCGCGACCCCCGCGCCTGGACCGGCGTCGTGGCGGACTCGAACCACCCGAACGAGGGCGGCGCCTACCACCAGATGTTCGAGAGCGACTCAATCCCCGACGACTACCGCGACCCGACGGGGCGGCGGATCTTCGAGGTGTTCCGGCAGCCCGGGGGCCTCAGTCCGCAGGCCGAGAACGTGGAGCATCTGCCGAAGGGGTACTACGAGCGCATGGTCCAGATGGCCGCGCTGGACGGTAAGGACGAGCAGTGGGTGAACGTCCACGTCCACTCACAGTACGGGCGAATCAACGCCGGCCAGCCGGTGTACCGCGGGTTTTGGAACGAGCGCATCCACGTCAGCCCGACGCCGCTCGAGCCGGACCACCGCAGGGTCATCGGCATCGGCTACGACCCCGGTC
>CAYXDZ010000653.1:0-1960 GCA_964463815.1 uncultured Verrucomicrobiota bacterium
CTTTCACCTCGTTGATGATGCGGCTCGACAGTTTTTCCAGCAGCTCGTAAGGCAGCTTCACCCAGTCGGCGGTCATCCCGTCCTGCGATTCCACGATGCGGATGGCGATGGTGTCCTCGTAAGTGCGTTCGTCGCCCATCACGCCGACGCTCTTGACCGGCAGCAACACCGCGAAGCTCTGCCAGACCTTGTAATACCAGCCGCTGCTCTTCATCTCCTCGACCACGATGGCGTCAGCGTTGCGCAACACTTCACAACGCTTCTCCGTGATGTCGCCCAGAATGCGGACGGCGAGGCCGGGTCCGGGGAACGGTTGGCGGTAAACGATCTCGCGCGGCAGACCGAGTTCGAGGCCGAGCAGGCGGACCTCGTCCTTGAACAGGCGCTTGAGCGGCTCGACCAGTTGGAACTTCAAGTTCTTCGGCAGGCCGCCGACGTTGTGATGACTCTTGATCAACGCGGCCGGGTTGCCGGCGATCGGCACGGACTCGATCACGTCCGGATATAGCGTGCCCTGGGCGAGGAACTTCGCCTTGCCGGCGCGCTTCGTCGCACGCGTGAACACATCGATGAACGTCTTGCCGATGATCTTCCGTTTGCGCTCGGGATCTTTGACGCCCTTCAGCGGCCGGAGGAATTCCTTCGTCGCGTTCACGTACTGCAGCTTGAGTTTGAAGTTGCGACCGAAGACTTCCTGCACCGCCTCGGCTTCGCGCGCGCGCAGCAGGCCGTTGTTGACGAAGATGCAGGTGAGTTGACTGCCGATCGCCTTGTGAATGAGGGCCGCCGCGACGCTCGAGTCCACGCCGCCGCTGAGGCCGAGAATGACATGCTCGTCGCCGACCTGCGCGCGGATCTCCTCGACCGCCTGGTCGATGTAGTTGCGCATCGTCCAGTCCTTGCCGCAGCCGCACACGCGATGGACGAAGTTGGAAATGATCTCCTTGCCGCGGAGCGAATGCACGACCTCGGGGTGAAACTGCAGGCCGAAGAAACGCTTCTTGCGATGCTCGATGACGGCGTAGTCGGAATTTTCGGTCGCGGCGACGGTGGCGAAATTGCGGGGCGGCCGGGTGAGTTTGTCGCCGTGCGAATTCCACACCTGCGACGTGGTGGGCAGGCCTTCCAGCAGGGCACAGGTGGGATCGAGCACGGTGAGCGTGCCCTTGCCGAACTCGCGTTTCTGGCCGCGCTCGACCTTGCCACCGAGGAAATGGGCAAGCAGTTGCACCCCGTAGCAAATCCCCAGCACCGGGATGCCGAGGTCGAACACCCGCTTGTCCGGCAGGGGTGCTTCCTCGTCATACACGCTGTTCGGGCCGCCGGACAGGATCAGGCCGCTCGGCTTGAGCGCCTTGATTTCGGCGGCGGGCGTGTCGTAGCGCAGGATGATGGAGTACACGTTGCACTCACGAATCCGCCGGGCGATGACCTGGGTGTATTGGGATCCGAAATCGAGAATGACGATCTGTTCGTTCATGGAAACAAAGGCCGAGTTTCTGCCCGTCAAAAAAGTATTTGGCGAGAGAAAAGTAGGAGAATCTCCCGGGTTGAAATCGCCGCGCCCGCGTGGGGCCTTACTTCCCGCAAACCCCCTTGAGGTAGGCGAGAATGAGTTCCGGCAGATCGTCGCTGTAGCCGCCTTCCAGCACGCTGAAAAAAGGGATGCCCGTCTTGCGCAGTTCGCCGCCCATCCAGTGAAAGTCCTCCGCTTCGAGGGTTTGTTGCGCGATGCGGTCCTTCACATACGCGTCAAACCCCGCCGACACGGCGATAAGCTGCGGGTCATGGCTGATCACGCGGGCCAGCGCTTCGCTGAATGTGCCCCGATACGGTTCCCGCTGGGTGAAGGGGCGGATCGGAAAATTGAAGCAGTTCTGGCCGACGTTCGTGGCACCGGTTCCCGGGTAGCAAGGCATCTGATGCACGGACGCAAAGACCACTCCGCCTTGATTGACCA
>CAYXDZ010000654.1:0-1960 GCA_964463815.1 uncultured Verrucomicrobiota bacterium
GTGGCGCACTTCGAGCGCTGGGCACGCCATCCCGAAGTGCGCGATTGGTTCAACCGGGAACGGACCAGCCCGGAGGAGCGCGCACGGCCCATTCGCGAAAGATACGGTCTGCCGCCCGAGCCACTAGCCCGTGCGCTCGAGAGCGACCGCCTCCACCGGTCCCGTCACGCCGAGCCCACGCAACGGTGCCAGCATGCCGCCACCGGCAAAGCCCAGCACGCCGATGCGTTGGTTCGGGGCCAGCACGGCCAGCGCGGCGGCCAGGACATCAAAGACGCTGTGCGTCGGCCCGGGCGATGTGCGCATTTCGCTGAGCACCACGCCGTGCTGGCTCAGGCGCAGGCCGATCTTGGTGGGCTTGACTTGAAATGAAGGCTGGGGCGCGGACAAGGGCGAATACTTCGGCAAGGGAGGACGCGTTGTCACGAACGGGTTGAAATCAGCGGAGTCAAACGGTGGTGGTCAGAAACAAGATCCGCCCGCGGCTACGGAGAAAAAATTGTCGCCGCCCATCTTGGAACTGGATATTGGATGACCGGCAAACTGAATGACGAATCCATTGAAGACGACCATGGAATCCGATTCAACAACGAGTGGCAGCCGCCGCCCGCTCAAGAGTCGTAACACCCGCTGGGCGCAATCGGGGGCCCGCTGGCTCGCCAAGCTGGGCGTGCGCCCGAACCCGGTCAGTGTGGCCAGCGTGTTCTTCGCCGCCGCGGCCGGTGCCGCCTTCTGGGCGTCGGGCCACACTTCAATCCTTCCTCCCGGCGTCTGGCTCGTGATCGCGGCCATGCTGATTCAAGGTCGCCTTCTGTGTAATCTGCTGGATGGCCTGATCGCCATCGAGGGCGGCTTCAAGACCAAGTCGGGCGAAATCTACAACGAACTGCCGGATCGTTTCGCCGATCTGTTGATCATCGGCGGCACGGGTTACGCGGCAGGCGCGACCGCCTGGCAAACCGAACTGGCGTGGATCGCCGCCGGGCTGGCGGTGACGACGGCTTACGTGCGGGCGCTGGGGGTCGCGGCGGGCGCAGCGCAGAAATTTCATGGGCCGATGGCCAAACCGCATCGCATGGCGTTGCTGACGGTCGCGGCGCTGGTTTATGGCGGCTGGTTCTTCCTCACGGAATCACCCCCTGCCCTACTCTTCTGGGCGCTGGTGGTGATGGCGGCCGGTTGCTTGATCACGATTTACCGGCGGTGCCGGGCCATCGTTCGTGAACTGGAATCCAAATGACCGCGCAACTTCTCGTGAGCCTCGTGCGACTGCTGTGCGGCGCGTATCCGCGCTGGCACGGTTGCGCGCCCGACCCGCGACCGCGCATCTACTTCGCGAATCACACCAGCAACCTCGACGCCCTCGTCCTCTGGTCCGCCCTGCCGCCGGCGGTGCGCAAGCTCACGCGTCCCGTCGCCGCGCAGGATTACTGGACAAAGGGACCGGTGCGCCGCTATCTGGCGAACCGGGTCTTTCACGCCATCCTCATCGAGCGCAAGAAGGTGACCGTGCGCGACAACCCGCTCGACGCCATCCTCAATGGGATGACGGAAAACTCTTCGATCATTATCTTCCCGGAAGGCGGTCGGTTTCTGAATCCCGAGCCCGCACCGTTCAAACCCGGCCTCTATCACCTGGCGAAGAAACGTCCCGACGCGGAGCTGGTGCCGGTGTTGATCGACAATCTGACCCGCGTGCTGCCCAAGGGCGAAGTGCTGCCGGTGCCATTGCTGTGCAGCGTGACGTTTGGCGCGCCCGTTCAACTCGTGGAAGGCGAAAGCAAACCCGACTTCCTCATGCGCGCCCGGCAGGCAGTCTGTGATCTGCGAAACCGATGAATCTCCCGATGGACAAACGCACGCTCTGGCTGGTCGGCGGCGTGATCGCGCTGCTGCTCGTGGCCTCGGCCCTTGGCTTCGTGCTCGCGCGCAACGTCATCAAGTTGCTCGTCGAACGGCG
>CAYXDZ010000655.1:0-1956 GCA_964463815.1 uncultured Verrucomicrobiota bacterium
CAGCAGGGTCATCAACGCCACCAGAGGCGCGGCGGCTTCGACGGCGTATCCGAGGGAGTACTTTTTGGGCCGGGGCATGGGACGGCTGCGCGCGTTACCCCGTCGGCACTTCCTGCACGCCCATTCGGCGGTCCACGATGGTGGCTGTCACCACGTCGGCACCGACGTTCACCACCGTGCGCGACATGTCGAGGATGCGGTCCACGCCGAGAATGATGGCGATGCCCTCGGCGGGAATGCCGAACGTGACCAGCAGGCCGGCGATCAACGGCAGCGAACCGCCCGGAATCCCCGAGACCGCCACCGCGCTGAGCACGGTCAGGAACAGCAGCGTCAACTGGCGCTGCAAGGTGAGATCGACGCCGTAAATCTGCGCGATGAACAGCACCACGCACCCCTCGAACAAGGCCGTGCCGCTCATGTTCATCGTCGCGCCCAGCGGCAGCACGAAGCCGCTGGTGCTCGGCGAGAGCTTCAATTCCTCGCGGCAGACCTGGAGGCTGGTGGGCAGGGTGGCGTTGCTCGAACTGGTGGAGAAGGCCGTGATCAGCACCGCGCGAATCTTCCAGAAGAATTTCGCCGGGTTCTCCTTGGCCAGCAGTGCTAGCCACACCGACATCGTGCCGAACAAATGCACCGCCATCACGCCCAGGCAGCAGACCACGAACAGCATCAGCGCCAGCAGGATGTCGAGTCCCACCTTGACGATGACGCTGAAGATCATCGCCGGCACGGCAATCGGTGCCAGCAGCAGCGCGAAGTGAACGATGCGCGTCATCAACTCGGTCACCGTTTCGAGCGCCTTTTCCAGCCCCTGGCGCTTGCTCTCCTGGAGTTGCACGCCCGCCGCGCCGAGCAGAATGGCAAACAGGATCAGCGGCAGAACTTCGCCGATCGCGTCGCGGCTGAAACCGGTCACGGTTCCGGGCAGGTTGCGCGGCATGAACATCTCGACGACCGATTTCAGGGACAGTTGTTCCTCGACCTTCTTCTGGCTGGCGACGGTTTTCTCGGCCGAGGTGCCGTATTGCGCGAACAGGCGTTCCTTGGCCTCGTCGCTCAGGCGGTTGCCCGGTTTGACCGCGTTCATCACGAGCAGGCCGAGCGCGACGCCGATGGCCATGTTGGCGAAGAAGAACAGGGCCGTGCGTCCGGCCAGCGGCCCGAGCCGGCTGAGGCTGCCGAGCTGCACGATGCCCAGCGTGAGCGACGCAAACACCAGCGGGATGACCACAAAGAACAGCAGCCGGAGAAACACCTGGCCGATGGGATCGAGCACCGCATCCGAAAACTTGACGCAGGCGGCGAGGAAGTTGGGCGAGCCCTGACCGATCCAGAGGGCCAGACTGCCGAGCACGGCCCCGATGGCCAGGGCAACCAGGATGCGGGTCGCGAGTTTTTGGGAGCTTCGATCAGTCATGGCGCGGGCAACGCGGGAGACCCTCGCAAAGGCGGCGCATCATGAAAAGCGGTTAATGCACTGACTCAGAATGATGATGCGTAGCCCGGCATCTTTCAAACTGGCGGGCGGCGGCGGGCAGTTTGTCGCAGCACCGGAGGTGCGGCAGCGAATAGCCCACAGCGTGAGCTGTGGGTTGGACGGACGGATGAGTGGAAGCCCCGCAAGGGGTGACAGAGCCAGTTTCTATCGCCCCGGCCGGGGCTCTTGGTCCTCAATCGTCGGGCTACCCACGGCTGCCGCCGTGGGCTGCTCTCTGCCGCTGCTCCGCAGCTTCCCAACTCGGAAAAAAACCAAGCACCGCGCCAGAATTGATCTTAACACCCGAACTGTTCCCAGGGTCGCCTATCTCACGGTGGCCACGGATTGCAGCCAGGCGAGATCGGGGTTGCCCGGCGCGGGCGTGTCGTGGGCGTGAAAGAGAATGTTGCCGGGCCGCACGGTGCGCTGGTCCTGCCATTTGCGATGCTCGACATGGCCATCGGCAAAGGCGACTT
>CAYXDZ010000656.1:0-1947 GCA_964463815.1 uncultured Verrucomicrobiota bacterium
GAAAAATTGACGTGGGCGGTGAGGTCCTGTTGACCCGGTGAGGCAAGAAGATCGCCCGCCAGTTGGTGCTGATGATAGCCCCGCACCGTGCCGTCCCGGCGTTGAGGCGCGAACACTTCCCCGGCGGAAAGGCCGTAGTCGAATGTCATCAGCCAGCCTTGATCAAGAACTTGAGCGGCTTGCTCCCACCAGTCTAATGCCGCCGGACAAACTTCGATGGTAAAGCCATCGGGTAGTGCCGTGAGCAAGGGCTCCGGCACCTGCGGCCAGAGTGGACAGTTGGCTTCGTCGAACTCCAATGCCTGAATTTGGTCGCGAAAAGCGATGACTTCCTCGCCGGGAGGCGCTTCGATCCACGCAAACTCGTCTCGATCGCGCCGGACGCAGAGTTCCTTCCACTCATGGCCTGACCGGTCCCAGCGCAACCGGTGAACGGGGAAGGCGTCGAGCAACTCATTGGTGAAAACGATGCCTGTCAACGAGTGTCCTGTGGTGTCACAAAATGAGGACAATTCTGTCCACGATTGAAACCAGCGCACCTTCTGGTGAAAGGCTTTCAAAGTCTTCTGTTGCCAGCCCTGGCGCGTGGGCGAGGGCTCGATGAGCCAATACTCAAGCTGTTCCAGCAGCTCTGGATTGGATTCTTGAACGGCGGAAAGGACGTCGAGCGCAAGCCTGCCGTCGTGAGCGCCAGCCTCGACCAACACGGGGCGGGTGGTGCCCAGTTGCCGCAAGTGACGGGTAAACTGGCACGCCAGCAGTTCCCCGAACAGGGGGCCCACGGACACGCTGGTAAAGAAATCACCCTGCCGGCCGATAGGTTTACCGGTGTGTTCGTAAAAGCCGAGGCCGGGCGCGTAGAGGGCCAGTTCCATGAACCGGGCGAAGGAAAGGAACCCCCGGCGGTCTGCCTCCTGCTGAATGAACGCGGTCAACGCGTGGTGGCGCTTGACGGCGTGCTCGTCGGTGGCTGAAGTAAACACGGTTGTCTCGGATCGATTATGGCCAAAATAGATGCATTCTTCAATTTGATGTTTGAGCAGAAAGCCTCGGACCTGCACATGTCCTCGGGCAACCCGCCCATTCTGCGCATCAACGGCGAGCTGCACCGCGTCGATTTCCCCCCGCTGGAGAGCGATCAGTTGAAGGCGATGCTCTACGAAATCACGCCGGAGTATAAGATCAAACATTTCGAGGAAACCGGGGATGTGGACTTCGGCTACGAGATTCCCAACGTCTCCCGCTTTCGCGCGAACTTCTTCAATCAGAAGTACGGGGTCGCCGCGGTCTTCCGGCAGATTCCCTCCAAGGTGTTGACTTTCGAGGATTTTGAGAAGTTTGACGCCCCGTTGCCGCCCGTCTTGAAAAAGATGGCGATGCTGAAGAAGGGCCTCGTCGTCGTGACCGGGCCGACCGGCTCGGGCAAGTCCACCACGCTCGCCGCGATGGTGGATTACGCGAACCGTAACCGCCGCGACCATATCATCACGGTCGAAGATCCCATCGAGTTCGTTCACGAGAGCAAGAACAGCCTCGTGAATCATCGTGAGGTGGGCATTCACACGAAGTCTTTCGCGGCCGCCTTGAAGGGCGCGTTGCGCGAAGATCCGGACATCATTCTCGTTGGCGAAATGCGCGACTTGGAGACCATCGAGCTGGCGCTCACGGCGGCCAGCACGGGTCACCTGGTCTTCGGTACGTTGCACACGCAGAGCGCGGCGAAGACGGTGGATCGTATCATTGACGTGTTTCCCGGCGAGCAGCAGAACAAGATTCGCGCGACGCTCTCCGAGGCGCTCAAGGGTGTCGTCGCGCAGAACTTGTTCAAGCGCATCGACAAGAAGGGCCGCGTGGCCGCGCTGGAAATTCTGGTCTTCACCACGGCCGTGGCCAACCTCGTGCGCGAAGGCAAGACGCACCAGATTCCCGGCATGATCCAGGTCGGCA
>CAYXDZ010000657.1:0-1947 GCA_964463815.1 uncultured Verrucomicrobiota bacterium
TCCTCGAGTTTGCGGATCAGGGTCTCGCTGTAAACCTTGAGCAGCTCCTTTTCCTCGCCCACGGGTCTTTGCGGTGGCTGTGGACTCGGTGCCGCGGTGCGGTTCAGCACTGCTCCGATGCGGGTGATGAACTCATCCTGCTCGGCGGGCTTCAAGATGAAGGCGTCCGCGCCGAGGCTCAACGCCAGCCGCTCATCCTCCGGCTCGGTGTAGGTGGCGGTAAAAACGATGAACGGCACGCGCTTGAGCCGGTCGTCCGCCTTCCAATGCCGCAGCAGGGTGTAGCCATCCATCACCGGCATGAGCAGGTCGGAGATGACGAGGTCGGGCGTGCTTTGTCGCGCCTTTACCAGCGCCTCGGCCCCGTGGCGGGCCTGCTCGACCGCATGGCCGTGGCCGGACAACAACGCCTGGAGGAAATAGAGATTCTCCTCCTTGTCATCGACGATGAGGATGCGCGACATAATTAATCTTCAGACGGGCGGGAGGCGGCGCTGATCCGCTCGATTTCCGCCACGAACGTGTCCGGGTTGATGGGCTTCTCGAGGTAGCCGGTGCAACCGGCCGTCAGGGCTTTTTCGCGATCCCCGACCATCGCATAGGAAGTGACGGCGATGATCGGCGTGGCGCTCAACGCTTCCAGCTTCCGCAGAGCGGCGGCCACCGCGTAGCCATCCATCGTTGGCAGTTGAATGTCGAGCAGGATCATGGCGGGGTTGAGGGTGCGCGCCAGTTCGATGCCACGCCGGCCATCCACGGCCGAGACGACTTGATAACCGTGCCGTTCGAGCAGGAAGGTGGCGAGGTAGCGGTTCTGCTCGTTATCCTCGATCAACAAGATGGTTGGTTTCATGGGTCGGTTGGTTTGCAGAGCGGCAGGACGACCGTGAACACGCTGCCCTTCATCCATTCACTATCGGCAGAAATCTGGCCACCCAGTAAATGCGCCAGCCGGCGGCAGATCGCCAGGCCGAGCCCGGTGCCCTCGTGCTGCCGGGTGAGGCCGGTGTCGAGCTGGCGAAAGGGCTGGAACAACAACGCCAGCTCTTCGGGCTTGATGCCGATGCCCGTGTCCGCCACCCGCAGCCGGATAGCCGGAACGGGCAGCGCTTCCGGTGCGGGCTGGAACTCGGCCATCGTTTCCACCGTGAGCGTGACCTCGCCCTGTTCGGTGAACTTGAGGGCGTTGTTCAGCAGGTTGAGAAGAAACTGCTCCACGCGGCGGCGGTCGTTCACCATCTCCGGAAGGTTTGGAGGAAGCTTCACGAGCAGGGCCACGCCCTTTTTCTGCGCGAATGGTTCAACCGACGCGGTCACGCGTTCGATCGATTCCTTCAGATCGAACGGCTCGGCGCGGACTTCCAACTGACCCGCTTCGATCTTCGAGATGTCGAGCACGTCGTTGATGAGTTCGAGCAGATGTCGGGCGCTGCCCTTGACCATGCCGAGCTGCTTGGTCTGTTCCGGGTTCAACGGCCCGGGCAGGCCCTGCAACAGGATGCCGGTGAAACCGATGATCGAGTTCAACGGCGTGCGCAGCTCGTGGGACATGGTGGCGAGGAAGGCGGATTTGATGCGGTCGGCGGCTTCGGCGCGGACCAGCGCGGCGCTCAAATCCTGCGTGCGCGCGGCGACTTCGAGCTCCAGGGTTTCATTTAACATTTGCAGGGCCATCTCCGCCTGCTTCCGGGCGGTAATGTCCCGCGCGATCTTGGAGGCCCCGACGACCCGTCCCGCGTGGTCCAGAATGGGTGACAGGGTGAGGGAGACATTTAACAAGCTGCCGTCTTTGCGCCGCCGCACGGTTTCGATCTGCACGCTGGTGCCGGGGCGCAATTGGGCGAGGATTTCGCGCTCGTCGTGCCCCTCCCCGGAAGGGAACAGGATGCCTACGGGCTGGCCGACCATCTCCTCCGCCGAATAGCCAAACATCCGTTCCGCGCCCTG
>CAYXDZ010000658.1:0-1940 GCA_964463815.1 uncultured Verrucomicrobiota bacterium
GCCTGATCCAGGATCAAGTGATCGGCCGCGATGAACAAGTCGCCGATGCCCGCCACTTTCAGGTTGGCCAGCAGGGTGCCGGAACCTCCGTATTGAATCTGCACGCGCGCGCCGGTGGCCGCCTCATACTCACGCACGGCCGGCTCCACGGCGGCCTTCATCCCCGCCGCACAGTAGAGCAGGAGCTCCGGTGCCTGCTCCGCCCCGCGCCGCGCAGACGGGTTCCAACTGAGCAGCAGCGTCAGCACGCCCATCGCCAGGAGCGAACCAACAACTGTGATGCGGGCTGAGTTCATGCGACGACAAGCCGGGGCATCCGCCCCGGAGGCGGGTTGGAGCTGCAAATGCGGTGGCGCTTACCGATCATCCGCTTTCGTTAATTCGAACGTGTCAAACAACCGGCCCTCGAGATCATAGGCTTTGAACTGCATCGTGCGATCGAAGACCGACGCGAAACAGTAGTGATGACCACGCGCGACGTGGATGCTGAACCACGCACGCTGCGGCGCGGCCTGTTCCAATCCGCCGCCACCGCCGCCGGTCACGATGTAGCGCACGCCTTTCTGCTGATTGATCGTCAGGTTCAGGATCGGCCAGGTGCGCTCGTAACTGTGGATGTGCCCGTTGAACACGACATCCACTCCATACTTTTCATACAGCGCCACCAGTTGCCGGGCGTTGCTGTCGCCCCAGGTGTATTCCTCATGCCGGCTCTTGCCCTTCCACTGGTCGCCATAGTCGTTCTCGTCCGAACTGAAGCACGGGTGATGATGCGCGGCGAACTTCCAGGTGGCCGTTGATTTCGCCAACTCAGCTTCGAGCCACTGGTATTGTTCACTGCCGGGCGAACAGTCCTTGTTCGAGTCGAGCATGAAGAACTGCGCGTTGCCGTAGTGAAAGGTGTACCAATACTCGGGCTGCGGCAGGCTGAAGTAATCGTAGTACCAGTGCGAGTTCTTCTCGTGGTTGCCGATCACGGGAAACGTCGGCACATGCGCGAAAAGTCCGGCGGCCGGCGTGAACAGATCGTCCACCCACTGGTTTTTGGCGAAGCCGTCATCCACGACATCCCCGCAATGCAGCATGAAGTTCGGGCGCAGGGCGAAGATGCCCTCGGCGCAGCGGCGGGTGACCTCGGGATTGCGCTGGGTGTCGCCGAGAATGCCAAACGCCCAGGCGGCGTCCGGACCGGGCGCGGTCTGGAAGGTGAACACTTCGCTGCGTGCGAGATTGCTGGCGTCGGCGGCGCAGGTGACGCGGTAGAAGTAGCGCGTGAAGGGTTTCAAGCCCGTGATGGTCGCCTCGCTGATATAAGCGGCGGTCGCGGTGGCTGCGTGCCGGTTCAACGGTTGCACTTCGCCGTATTCAACCGTCATCCGGGATGGCAGCGAGGTTTCGGCCATCACCACGATGGACGTCTGGGTGGCCATTTGCAGATAGGGCTGCACGACAAACTTGAGGTTCTTGTTGATTGAAGGCTGGTACTCGAGCAGCGCCTGATTGCGCTCCACCGCCTGCGCAATTTCCGTCTGCGCCAGGGCGCGACCGTGGAGTTTTACTTCGTAAAGCCCGCCCTCCATCGGGTTGAGTTCGTTGTCATCCACGTAGGCGGCAACCGCCAGGCGGCCGTTCTCCGGATAGTTGATCGCGCCCGCCTGCGCGGCGGACTCGCCGTCCGGCTTGCCGTTGACGAACAACCGCATGGTCTGCCCGTCGTAGGTGGCGGCCACGTGATGCCAGCGGCCTTTCTCAATGACGGTGCGGCCGCGGAGCGCGGTGTGCCGGCCCGGTGCGGTGGAGCCCGCCTGCGCGGTCAGGATGAAGTTGAACGTACGCTCGTTATAGCCGAGCAACCAGCCGCGCTCGTAGTCGCCATTGTCCTGGATGAAGCCGCAGATGCCGCCGTCATTGCGGGTGTCCTCGAGGAACACCCACGCGGC
>CAYXDZ010000659.1:0-1933 GCA_964463815.1 uncultured Verrucomicrobiota bacterium
CGGGGCCGCGTTGCACGGCGTCGTGTTCATCGTGGCCCTGTTCGGGTGCGTCGTCCTGCACGAACTGGGGCACGCGTTAATGGCGCGCCGCTACGGCATCCAGACGCGCGACATCACGCTGCTGCCCATTGGCGGGGTGGCGCGGCTGGAAAAGATGCCGGAAAAGCCCATGCAGGAATTCTGGGTCGCGCTGGCCGGCCCGGCGGTGAACGTGGTCATTGCCGCCGTCCTGTTCGGCTGGCTGGCGATGACGGACGGCTTCGTTCCGGCGGAGGAAATCAGCCTGACCGGCGGCTCGTTCTGGCAGCGGCTGATGGTGGTCAACATCTTCCTGGTTGCCTTCAATCTTCTACCCGCGTTTCCGATGGACGGCGGACGGGTGCTGCGTGCGTTGCTGGCCGTGGCCATGGGCCGCCGGCGCGCCACGGCCATCGCCGCCAACATCGGCCAGGGCATGGCGATTCTCTTTGGCATCGTCGGCTTCCTCTACAACCCGTTCCTGATCTTCATCGCCATCTTTGTCTATCTGGGCGCGCAGGCGGAGGCGGGCATGGTGGAAATGCAATCCGCACTCAAGGGCTTGCAGGTGCGCGACGCGATGATGACGCGCTTCCGCACGCTCGCCCCGCGCGATTCGTTGAACAAGGCGGTGGAAGAACTGCTGGCCGGTTCGCAACAGGACTTCCCCGTGACGGAAAACGAGCAGCCCGTCGGCATCCTGCGCCGCAACGATCTGGTCAAGGCGCTTTCCGACGGGCGGCGCGACGCGCCGGTGAGCGAGGTCATGTGCCGCGAATGTGAAACGGTGGACGAAAATGCGCCGCTGAGAGGCGCGGTCGAATCCATGCACGCGCGGCAGTGCGCCACCGTGCCCGTCGTCACCGCCGGACGCATCGTCGGCCTGCTCACGCTCGAAAACATCAGCGAGATGATCACGATCAACGCCGCGCTGGCTGGAGAAGCGCAAAAACCGACCGCGCTCGCGGCCCGCGGGAGTGAGGCGGCGGCCGGGAAATTTAACACCAGTGCCACCACAACGAGAACCAAATCATGAAAAACAAAAAGAAGAACAACATCATCCCCTTGCTCAAGCAGGCCTACGCGGCCGAACTGGAAACCGTGCAGAACTATCTCGCCAATTCAGTCTGGCTGGACGGTCTGCGGGCGCGTGAAGTCGCCGAGGCCCTCGCGGCGGATGTCACGGAGGAACTGGGCCATGCGCAGAAGCTCGCCAACCGCCTCAAACAACTCGGCGCCTGCCCGCCCGGCTCGCTCGATCTGGTCCGCGATCAAAAGGGCCTGCAACCGGCGGCCGACTCCACCGATCTGCGACACGTCATCGAGGGCGTGATTGAGGCCGAGCGCCTTGCCATTGCCACCTATCACAAAATCATCGCCGCGTGCGATGGCGTGGATCCCGTGACGGAGGATCTGGCCGTGCAGCTTCTGGCCGACGAAGAAGGCCATCGCACCCTGTTCGAGGGCTTCCTCAAGAGTGTGAAAGCGAAAAAGTCCAACTAAACGATCATGAAACTCATCATCGTTACCGATCTGGGTCTGCTGCGCGCCTACCGCGAGGTGAAACATCCGCAGGACCGTGAACCACACCTGGAACTTATCGAGGAACTGACGCCGGAAGCCGCGCATGAGAAGCTGTCCGACCAGGTGACCGATCAGGCCGGGCGCTTTCCGCGTGGCAGCGGCGCGGACATTACCACGGGCGATCTTTCCGCCGGCGAGCGGCTCAATCTGGCTGCGGAACAAAGCCGGCGTCTCATGAGCCGGCTGGCCGAGACGATTGACACGCTGCTGGCCGACGAGGTGGTAACGGACTGCTGGCTGGCGGCCAGCGCGCCCATTCACAAGCAACTGCTCGATGCCCTGAATCCGAAGGCGCGGGAGAAGATCAGTCAGGTTCTCCCTTCGAATCTCG
>CAYXDZ010000660.1:0-1926 GCA_964463815.1 uncultured Verrucomicrobiota bacterium
CGGGACAGTTTCACCAACAGCAAAATCGAATCTGCAAAATCATCGATGAAATCAAGGTTCGTTACTTCGGCTTTCGTAACACCCTGTTTAAGTCAAACTGCGCAAGTATTTCACCGCGTTGGGTAACCTGAACCGTGAGGCAGCGAAGATCTGATGTCGGCCTCCCTTCGGATAAAATATTGCCGTGATTCAATGCGCGATTATTCCACTGGCGCGACGGGTGGGGTTTTTGGAGCGGTCAGGCAACTCCGGCCCGGAAAGGTGGAATTGACGGCGGCAGACGGTGCTTATTCGCGGGCGATTTGTTTCGCGCCCTTACTGGTCAACACGGTTGCCCGGGGATGGCTTTGGGCCGATTGGGAGAGAAGGTGGTGCGTCTTCAGCACTTCCAACGCGCGCTCGAGCTGCGGGTCTTCAACGCGGGCCGCGCGCTCGCGTTGCGATTCCGGTATGCCTTCGAGCCCGCTTGGCAAGCGGCGCAGGTCGAGCAGCCGTTTGTCCTCATCATCCAGCTCAACCAGGATGTCGGGGGTGATCCCTTTCTCGTGAATGACCTTATGGCTGGGAGTGTAATACTTGGCCGTGGTCAGCCGGAGGGCCGAGCCGTTGCCGAGCGGGAGAATGCTTTGCACCGAGCCTTTGCCGAAGGTCTGTTCGCCAACGACCACCGCCCGCTGGAGATCCTGCAAACAGCCGGAAACGATTTCCGCCGCGCTGGCGCTGCCGCCGTTGACGAGCACTACGAGGGGCAGATCGCGAATTTTGCCGCGCCCCCGGGCCCGGTATTCTTCCTTGCGCGTGTTGCCGCGGCCCTCGGTGCTGACAATGACCTGGCCCCGGGGCAGAAATTTTTCCGCCACGTAAACGGCCTGGTCCAACAACCCCCCGGGGTTATCCCGCAGATCCAGCACGAGGCCGGTCGCGTTTTGCTTTTCAATCCGGGTGAGCGCCTTCTCCAGATCCTCGGCGGTGTGATCGCCAAACTGGGCGATGCGAATGTAGCCGACTGCATCCGGCAGCAACGGGTAATTGCTTCTCCCCTCCAGATCGACCACCGAACTCACCTTGATCACCCGGCGGGTCAGTTCCGCTTGCAGCGTTTCGCCCGTGCTGGGCCGGTAGTAAGTCAGGGTCACCTTGGTGTTCGCCTTGCCACGCAGCAGTTGGACCACATCGGGCAGATCGCGACCCACTTCCTGGCCGTCCACCCTGAGCAACTCGTCTCCGGCGAGGATGCCCGCCTCGAAGCCGGGCGTGCCATCCATCGGGGTCACCACGGTGATCTTGCCGTTGCGGACGGAGACCACGATGCCCACGCCGCCGTATTCGCCCTCGGTGTCCTTGCGCAAATCCTCGTACTTGCGCGGCTCCATGTATTCGCTGTGCGGATCAAGCGTATTGAGCATGCCCTTGAGCGCGCCCTTGACGAGTTCGTCGTAGGAAAGATTCTCACCGTCCACGTATTCCTGCCGGATGCGCTCCATCACGAGCGTGAAAATGCGCAGTGACTCGTAGGGCTCGTCGCTTTCAGCGGCCGAGGCGGTGCTCAGGTAAACCCGGGCACCCACCAGCGCGTTGACCGCGAGGAGCACGGTGACCAGTCCGTAGAGAAATTTGCGTTTGATCATGCGACTTTTTCCAGTTGCCGGATAATACGGGCCAAACAATGCGGAGGCAAGGTCCGGCTTGCGTTGGCTTAAAGATTCCTTCACCTGGAGCCGCTTCCGGTTTATCGGAAGCCGCCGGCCATCACTTGATGCCGGGCTTCAAGAAATGTTCGATCAAGGGCAGATCAGCGGGCATGGTCACCTTGGGATTGGGTGTCAAACAGTTTACCAGCCGTACCGGCTGCCCAATCGCCTCGCACGCCGCCGTGTCGTCCGTGAAAACTTGACCCTTGTCCCGTGCGGACTGAATGGCTCGGCG
>CAYXDZ010000661.1:0-1920 GCA_964463815.1 uncultured Verrucomicrobiota bacterium
GTGCCGAACGCGAACAGCGTCTGGGTGGTCGCGTCGGAGAATGCCGCCCGCGGGGCTTTCACTCAGGGGCAGGCTGGCGGACTGGAAAATATGACATTACCAATGACACCTTTTCTATTCCCACAAAAGGAAGCGGCACTTTCCAGGCTCGCCTCCGGGATCCGGTTGCGGCCCCTTCCTGGATAAAACTTGACCGTTTCTTTACCAGTTCTTTACCGGTTAAATTTGTCCGGAGCCGCGCGGGCGCGACCAGAATGAACCGGACGCAAGCGCCCGTGACCCCACGGAATTTCAAACAGGCTTTGACGGTTGTCCAAGGCCGAAGCGCCATACACCCGTTCCAACGCTTGTCGCCAATCCTCCTCAAACCGCTGCCGCTCGAGCTGACGCAGCGCATGGTGGGGACCATACCAATTGGGATTTTGTCGGCGGTCCTTTTCAGCCAGCCGCACGTAGGCACCCAGCAACTGGCAGGCGGCGCGCAAGTGATTGGGCGGGCGCCAGACCCGACCGGAGAGTCGGAAGGTGAGGTAGCACCCCAGTCGCCGGTCGCACCGCCGGGACAACCGCCTCTGCGGCAACCGGTGACTCCCGCGCCGCGCCGCCGGTCGACTTTTCGCATGCTCCATAGCCGTGGGTGGCAGCCGTCATCGCATCAGGCAAGACGCATCTTGTGATGCCCGCCGAACGAACCCGGCCTCAAGGAAGCCACTGCTGCACCTCCTCGCAGTATTCGTCGTTGGGAATGTCCTTCACGGTCGAGACAAACTCGGCGGGACCAAGTTCGACGCGCAACTGGCGGCGGAGGGACTCGGCGAGTCCGAACAGACGGGGCGTGGGCACGCTGGCAAAATCACGGCCCGCCAGCTCCGCTTCAATTGCCTTGAGCTGACCGGCCAGCGACCGGATCCGGGCGTCACGGGCGGCGCAGACCTGTTCGAGCAGGGCCTCGTCTTCGATGGCGCGCAGGTTCTGGATTTCGAACCGGAACTTGCGGCTCCAGGCGATGAGCGTGGGTTTGGAAACATCGAGCTCCCGGGCGATGGACGCAAAGCTGCGGCCCAGGGCGCGGAGCTGAATGAACTGCGATTGCACTGGTTGGTCTTTCATCGCGCTCACTATACGGAAGTTTCTGGCGGCCCCGCGGAACCGGCCACGGTCATCACGCAGCCACGCGCAGCCAGGGATCGTCAGCGCGCAGCTACGCGAAAAAAATTGCTGAAAAAACGATTTGACGCGGTTGGCAATTTTCAATGCGCGGGCCGGCTCGACCATGATCACCGCGAATGGCGCCACAGTCAGCGGAGGGGCTCCCAGGCCGTCGCGGAGGCGGATCTTATTGCCTGCGGCCCGCGTGCGTCCGCGAAACGTGATCGGCACTTCGATCAGCGTTCCAGCAAGGCGTCGCCCCTGGCATAGTTGGCAACCTTCTGGAAGCCGCCCAACAGTTCCAACCCGTGCCGCAACGCCTCACGTATTCCAGGCGCAGCTTGCGGGGCATGCGAGCAAGCATGACCACCCGCCGTCAGTTGTCAAAAGTCAGAACTGTAGAGCATTAAGCGTGAGCTGGCCGGGCGGTGGTCATCTGGCGCCGCGGTGGATAGTTTGCGGCGTGTGAAGCCACGCAAACCCAAACCACAACCATCGGAGAACCACCATCTGTGCCGCATCGGTTGGAGGTGTAAGCAACCAAGCTGTCACGCACGCGATTACCAACCTGGCGGTCTTGAATGACACGTCCTGTCGGAGGAGAAGCGCCGCAGGCGCACTGCCAGACGCCGCTGCGCGTGAACTCCGCCAAGATCGCCGCCCGGCGTTCGGGGGTCGAACGCACCCGGCCGTGGGTGTCGGTCTTGAGCAGTGCCGGCGCGGAGGCCGGAACGCGCACTTCAAAACCTGGTGGAATTCCGCCGCCACAAT
>CAYXDZ010000662.1:0-1918 GCA_964463815.1 uncultured Verrucomicrobiota bacterium
CAGAGCGGCCGCAAATCCAAGGTGCTGGTCAAGAAGCTCAAGTGAACCGTCGGCGTCAACCAGCGGAAGGGCGACACTCCGGTCGCCCAGTGCCGGATCAAGACGACAGGAGTGTCGCCTTTCCAGTGGGCAAGATCGAATGCATCAAACTTCCTGAGAGACTGCGAGCGGCAATCGAACGTAGCGGTCGCAAACCACGCGGCCGGTTCCTGTGGATTCGCATCGCCCGGCAGGAACTGTGGCACTGCGAGTTCCGCACGAAGACCACGGCGACCGTACTGAAGAAGCTGACTGCCTCAACCTCGCGCTTCGGCATCGGCCAGCAGGAAGGTTCGAACAAGACGCCGCTGGGTTTGCACCGGGTCGCGAAGAAGTTCGGCGACGGCCTCCCGGCGGGCGCGGTCTTCAAGGCCCGCGTGTATCAAGGTTACCAGTGGAACGGAAAACCGGAGGACACCATCACCACCCGCATCCTCTGGCTGGACGGTCTGGAGCCGGGCTTCAACCGTGGCGGGAAGTTCGATTCCTTCAAGCGCTACATCTACCTCCATGGCACAGGTGATCAATCCACGCTCGGCCGGCCGGCAACGTGCGGTTGCACGCACCTCGCGGACGCGGACCTCCTGCCGCTTTATGAGGAAGCGCCGGTGGGGACGCTGGTGTGGATTTCAAGGCGCTAACTTTGCGTTTGACTGAGTATTTTAGGAGAATAGCCTGCTTACACGCCATGCGGGGCCATCCCAACCATACAAGTCGCGAGAAGTTGTTGGGAGCTTCATTGTTAGTGGTGCTCACGCTCACGCTGTTGGTTTGGCCGGGTTCCCTGGCCAGCGCGGATGAGATTGCACCTCCCGTAAACGACCACCTGAGTAATGCGCTGGTGGTGGCGGGAGAAGCTTTTGAAATAACCGCCGATCTCGGTGCGGCGGGCAGGGATCTGCATGAACCCATTGGTGCGGGCAACTTCGGCCGAACTGCGTGGTGGAGCTGGACCAGCGAAACGGACGGAATCATGGAGTGGGAGAGCGTCGATTCCTCAAACCTGGTGGCTTTGGCCATCTTTGAGCGGGACACATTCGGACAATTACACAAGCTGTCGGAAACTTATCGCCGGGCCGTCGATCACGACGAGACGTGGAGCGTCATTCCAGACAGCTTCGGGTCGTTCCAAACCAGAGCCGGCCAGAGTTATTTGATTCAGGCAGACCTGACCCGTGTGGCATTTCGTGGACTCGTTATGCCTCCGATGCTACCCGGGATCGGAAGCCCGGAACCGCTGGCACCACAGGCTATTTCAGTTTCCTTCACTCGTTTGACGGCCACGGCACCAGTTAACGATCTGTTCGCCAATCGCATCCCCCTTTCTGGAGATGTGGCGGACTTCCAAGCCGACTTGAACGCGGCCACTTTGGAGCCGGGCGAACCGAGGATTTCGGGCAATACACTCGGCCGCTCGCTTTGGTGGACTTGGACGGCCACGGCGCACGGCAGTGCCTCCATCGAATCCGTGTCGGGCGACTCTTCGCCGGTGGTTGGAGTCTATTACCGGGGCACAGCCCAGACGCTGGGGCTCGTCGCTTCGTCAGCGACGGAATATGGCAATCCGTGTTTCACTTATGAGACGGCCAAGAACAAAATAAAGTGGGATGTGGTCGCCGGTGGTATTTATGAGATTCAGGTGGATCGACACCCCACGTACGACGCGCACCTCTCCGCAAGCTTCCAGCTCATCCTCGTAACTGCCCCCGTCAACGATGTGCCAGAGGGGGCCATCGAACTGACGGGTGATGACCTGTCGCTGACCGCCTCGGTGGTCGCGGCGACTCACCGATCCAACGAACCGGTGATCGCCACGCAGAGCGGTGCCAATTCGGTGTGGTACCGCTGGCACGCTCCCGGCGCGGGGGTGTTGCAGGTC
>CAYXDZ010000663.1:0-1917 GCA_964463815.1 uncultured Verrucomicrobiota bacterium
TGCACCGAGTCGCCGTCATTCTGGTAATTCTTAGCGGCATTGATGCCGCCCTGCGCCGCGATCGAGTGCGCCCGGCGCGGGCTGTCCTGATAGCAAAAGCACTTCACCACGTAACCCAGCTCCGCGAGGGTCGCGGCGGCCGAGGCTCCGGCCAGTCCGGAGCCGACGACGATGACCTGAAACTTCCGCTTGTTCGCCGGGTTGACGAGCTTGAGATCGAACTTGTGCTGATCCCACTTTTGCGCGAGCGGGCCGGACGGGATGTTGGAGTTGAGTGCCATGTTACTTCACGACCTCCTTCCCGAGGCCCATCAGCACGGCCGCCGGAATCGAGGCGTAGCCGATGAAAATCACCACCGCGAAACCCTTGGCAAACTTGTCGAGGATGGGCCGCCAGGTTTCGTTCTTCAGCCCGAGCGATTGAAACGCCGCGCTGACGCCGTGGCTCAAGTGCAGGCAAAGCAGACCGACCGCGACAATGTAGAAGATGGAAACGAGCGGATGACTGAAGCCCGTGATTATCATCCGATAGACATCCGCCCGGTCAGAGGCATCCTTGAAGGTCGTAAAGTCTTGACCGGTGAAATTGATGGCCGGCGTCTGCACGGTGAAGTGCAGGAGGTGGTAAACGATGAAGGCGGCAACGATCAGGCCGCTCATCAACATGGTGCGGGAAGCGTAGCTCGCGGCGGTCGGGTTCCAGTTTGCGTACGCCACCGGGCGGGCGGCCTTGTTGGCCTGACTCAAGGATACCGCCGACCAGATGTGCAGGCCGACAATGGCCAGCAGCCCCAGCCGCGCGCACCAAAGCAGCGCGGGCTTGCTGTGGAGGAAAGCTCCGTAGTCGTTGATGAGTTCCGGCGGACCGAAGACCTGCAGGTTGCCCACCAGGTGGCCGACCACGAAGGCCACCAGCGCGGCACCGGACAACGCCATCAGGTATTTGCGCCCGAGCGTGGATTGGAAAAGGCCGTCGATTAGCTTCATTTCACGGGCAGCGGCGTCGGCACCCGCGATTGGAAAACATCACCATGCAACGCCTGCTGTAGGATTATCTAAGGGTTCGGACAGTCTGCCGTCAATCTGCCGGTCCAAGTATAAGGGCCGCTACCTCGCGAAAAAATGGTCGCTTATCCGCTTTGGGCCGTTTGGAATTCAGGCGAAGGCCGGCACCAGCGAAAGCAGATCGGCCAGCGATTTGATCGAGTCCGTGCCCGCGTCGCCCTGCCGGTTGATCAACAACGCCTGCAGACCCGCCGCCCGCGCTCCCGCCAGATCCTCCGCCGCGCTGTCGCCGACATGCAAGGTCTCGGCGGCCGGCGTGCCCAGCTTGCGCAGTGCGTGCTCGAAGATCACGTCCGAGGGTTTGGCGAAATACAATTCGGAGGACACCAGCACCGCTTCAAAATAACCGTCGAGGTTTAGCGCCTTCAACAGCGGCCGGAGCCGTTCATCCCAGTTCGAAACCGCCGCCATGGGGATGCCGCGGCTGGCCAGTTCATCCAGCGTGGGCAGCACATCGGGGCAAATCCGCCAGGCGCGGGCCTCGCCAAAGCGTGCGTAAAGTTGGGGGAAAAACGTTTCGCTCGGCGGGCGGTCCACCAACCCGTCGAAGACCCGGTCCACCAGGGCGGCCCAGGCTTTTCGGGAATGTTGAAACTCCCCCCGGCTGCGCCAGGCTTCGCGGAAGCGCCGGTTCAGCGCCTCGGCGTCGAGCCCGCGCACGCCGTGTTCCGCCGCCACCGTGGCATAGACGTGCCCCACGGATGGCCACGGCTCGATGAGCGTGCCGCCGATGTCAAACGTGATGGCGCGAATGTCAGGCATGAGGCATCCGGAGCTGCCGGTCAGGCAAGGGGACGCGAGGAAAGTCTCCGAATCGCCGCGCGCGCGCAATCTCGATTTATTCACCGATCG
>CAYXDZ010000664.1:0-1912 GCA_964463815.1 uncultured Verrucomicrobiota bacterium
CTGCGTCTGCAACGTGCCCGGAAGCTGGCAGGCATGGAAGAAAGCGGGTTATCCCGTGGACGGCGTGATTGAGAAGGAAGAGGAATCAAAATGAGGACGCCGCCCAAGCTTGCGCTTCTCCTTGGATGCCTTGTGTTGCTACCGACGCACACCGCATTCGCAGCCGGAAACGCTGTGAACTCGCTCGATTATTCTGGTCCGGCGTGGTCGCCTTATCTCGTAGGCGCAGGCATCGGCGTGCTTTCGTGGTTGACCTTCTATTTTTCAGACAAGCCCATCGGCGCATCGTCATTCTACGCCCAGGTGTCGGGCTTCATCGGAAAGTTGTTTGCCAAGCGTCATACTGAGTCCCTGGCCTATTTCAAAGACAAACCGCCGCAAGTGGGCTGGGGATTTGTCTTTGTTCTTTCCATCATCGTGGGCGGAGCGATCGCCGCCCTCACCGGCGGCGAGTTCGCCAACGAATGGCTTCCGCCCATGTGGATCGACCGCTTTGGTGACAGCATTGCGCTGCGGGCGGGAATTGCCTTCGGAGGCGGTCTGCTCATGGCCTTTGGCGCGCGCCTTGCCGGAGGCTGCACCAGCGGGCATGGCATCAGCGGAACGATGCAACTCAACGTCGCTTCGTGGATCGCCGTGATTTGCTTTTTCCTTGGCGGCATCGCCGTGGCAATCCCGCTTTTCAAAATGTGAGCAACCATGATTGATCCCGGCAAAGCAGTTAAACAATCCACCGAAAAACCCGCGCCACCGGTGGCCGCCGCGCCCAAGCTGTTGGCCGGAGTGGTTTTTGGCCTGGCGTTTGGCTTCCTCTTGCAGAAGGGCGGCGTGGGCAAGTTCAATATTCTGATCGGCCAATTGCTGCTCGAGGACTTCACGGTCGCGAAGGTCATGCTGACCGCCATCGTCGTCGGCATGGTTGGCATTTTTGCGTTGCACCACTTCGCCCAAGTGAACCTGCACCTCAAGCCGACGCGAATCGGCGCGAACATCATCGGCGGACTTCTCTTTGGCGCGGGCTTCGCGCTGATGGGCTATTGCCCCGGCACGGCTGCGGCGGCGCTGGGTCAAGGAAGCTGGGACGCGCTGTTCGGCATGACTGGATTGATCGTGGGTTCGTGGATTTTCGCCGAGTTCTCCGCGTCGCTGAAAAAGTCCGTGGAGAAGTGGGGCGACCTCGGAAAAGTTCTGCTGCCGGATCTGCTGCACGTCCCGCGCGGAGTGTTCGTGGTAATGTTTGCCATGCTGCTTACCGTGGGACTGTTCGTATTGGAAAGGGTATTTCCCCGATGACGGTCCGGAGCACAGATAGTCGGGACGGCCAAATGTTCGCGCCGGGAGGGATGATCGTGCGCGAGCGGGAGCCGTTGAATCTCGAAATGCCGTTCGGCTCACTCGACGGATTCCTCACGCCGGTGGACCGCTTTTTTGTGCGCAGCCACTTTGCGATCCCGCAGATTGACGTGAAGACCTGGCGGCTAAAGATCGCAGGCGAGGTCGAAACGCCGTTGGAACTGACTTATGACGAAGTCCGCGCGATGGAGTCGCGCACCGTCGCCGTGACGATGGAATGCGCGGGCAATGGGCGCGCTTTCCTCACGCCTCCCGCCAGCGGTACGCTATGGGAGCGCGGCGCGGTCAGCACTGCGGAGTGGACCGGCGTCCGGCTCACCGACGTGCTGCGCCGCGCGGGTCTGAGGAACTCCGGGCGCGAAGTCATTTCCGAGGGCGCGGACCGGGGCGAGATCAAGGAACCGCCGGGGCCGGCCGGGAAAATTCATTACGCGCGCAGCCTGCCGGTGCAGAAGGCGAACGAAGATGTGCTGCTCGCTTTCAAAATGAACGGTGAGGAACTGACGCCCGCGCATGGCGCGCCGCTCCGTCTCATCGTGCCCGGCTGGTATGGCATGGC
>CAYXDZ010000665.1:0-1909 GCA_964463815.1 uncultured Verrucomicrobiota bacterium
TCCGGGTTCATTCGCTCCGGCCCGGCGCAGCGACGCCGGCGCTGGCCACGGTGACCAGGAGGTTGCGAAGCAGTTCGGCCGTCTGCTCACCGGCAATGCGGTGCTCCTGTTCCGGCGGCAGCGCGACGATCGCCGGCAGGGACTCGAAGCGAGCCCACAACTGGCCGGCGCGGCTCGAAAACTTTTCCGCCGCCGCCGCCAGCGACGGGGACAAGCCCAGGCTCAGGGACGGAAGGATCCGCCATTGCCCATCCCGCCTGCCCGCCACCAGCGGCACGTACGTGGCCTCCTCGCCGGGCGGGCCGGTAACCACGACACAGGCGAGGTCATCGCGGTAGGTCAAAACGGAGACGAAACGCCGCGAGCGCAACGCCGCAGATTGTGCGGTTGTCACGGCAAGCGCCTTGGTTCCGGACGCGACACCCGTCGTGCCCGGCGTGGTGGCGGCCAGGGTCGCCCCCGGGTCGGGCGCCGTCAGCAGGGACATGCCGAACGTGGCCACAGCCCGTTCTGGACTCGACAGGTCGAACTGCCCTCCCAACTGCTCCCAAGTGGCGTCGAGGGAACGACGCTGCACGGCATGCGGTCCTGACTGAACCACTTCCACTCGCTTCAACCGGATCGCGGTGTCAGTTTCGCCGTCCGCCTGCCGCACGATCTGGAACAACCCGTCGCTGCCCTCCCGCGTCCGGAACCCGACGGTCAGGGGAAGCTTCGGATCGGGATGCTGCAATTCCGCCGGCGCCCTCCCCAGGGTTCGCAGCCGATAACGCAGAACACCCGGCGTCAGGGTTTCCCATTCGGACGGACTCAGATAGACGACGCGGACCCCGAGCAGCCCGATCGTTCCCGGACCGGTCTCGAGGTCGAAGCCCTGTTCCAGCATCCAGGCCACGTTCTCGCCGATGCCGGCCATGGGATTGGTGGACCCGCGATCGCGCTGGGCGGCTTCTCCGGCGGTCGGAAAGGCTCCTGTTCGACCCGAGTCCAGGTCGAGCAACTCGTCGACAACCGTTTCGCTCACCGCACCGTAGCCGAGCTTGAGCGGGGGCGGCACGGGCCGTCGGGGAACCAGGGCGAGGTTGTTGAACGTCACCCAGTGGACGGGTTGCGCCTGCACGTGGATCTGGCGAATGGCTTCCGCCTTGACGCCGGCGAAGGTCAGGCTCACTAGATTCGAAGTCTTCGTCCGCGTGCCGCTGGAGTTGCTGACCTGGAATTCGCGACCCTCGGCGTCCACGGCAAACACGCGGGTGCGCCAGCTTCCGTTCGGTTCACCGATCGCGAACGTGGCGCGGGCGCCTTCGTCGGTGTCCACCAGGTCGTGCAGAACGTATCCCAGATCCGGCAAGCCGTGCTGGCGGTTCCAGGTTGCCGCTTTGCCGGGCGGGAAGTGCGTGGAAATTGTCTGCCTTTCGCCCATGCCGAAGCCGACGCGCGCCGTGGCCTGCGTCGCGTCCGGCGGCCAGGCGACCCGCACCAGCCTTCCTCCGGGAACCGGTTTGCCGTCTTGCGACACCTCGCCGCCCCCGCCCAGGTTGAAGTGGTTCACGAAATCGTAATTGAACCACGCGGTTTCCTCCGGCAGATCGGCGAAGCGAAAGATCAGGTCCCAGGGCCGCCCGGCCGGCGCGAACACGGGACCGGCATCCTCGACCATGAACGTGGCATTGGTCACCGGTTCACCGCCGGGCCGCCACCAGCCATTCGGCGCGGCGTCCGGCTCGCCGATGGCTAGCAACTCCACCTTGCCGCCACCCGGCAACTCAGCAAACCACGCGCCGGTCTGTGGATCCGTCTGGGCCGGTTGATCAGCAACTCGGGGCAAGGCACGGGCCGATACTGCTTTCGGCGGGTGCCCGTTGGGCGACAACGGCACATGGCGAAACTCCACCCAATGCACCGGCTG
>CAYXDZ010000666.1:0-1909 GCA_964463815.1 uncultured Verrucomicrobiota bacterium
TGTGCGGTCCACCTGTTGAATCGAGCCCTGGTGCGACGGATCGGGGTCTTCATCCGGCAGGATGGCGTTGCCAACCAGCCAGTTCAGGTAGGCACCCTGACCAGTGCGCGACGCCCAGTGATCGGCACCCCAATACCGGGTCACCGCCAGGTTGCGGGTGGTGGTGTTAACCTTGGTGGTGGTGAAATGGTCCCAGCCCACACCGGTTCCCGACTGGTAATCTTTACGCCAGGTCAGATCGAACGTCTGCTTGCCGGTCCGGGCCACAGCGGCGGCGGCGGCGGCAAACTTCCGCTCATCCAGGTAATCAACCGAGACGGGTTTGCCCAGGACGGTGACGGCCTCAATGCGCGGCACCCAGTCGAAATTCTGGTCGAGCAACAGCGTGTAGTATCCCTTGAGCGCGGTCAGATAGTGGCCATACGCATCGCCGTGACCTTGCGGGAACAAACGACGGGCATCGTCGGCATCCACCACGCCGTCGGTATTCTGGTCGAGGATGTTGTAGTTGAGCGCGTAAATGACTTCGCCGGCATCGATGCCGCGGGTGTAATTCCAGATCATCCGGTTGTAAACCGGACGGAGTTCCACGCCCGGGAGCAGGAAGTCATCGCGACCCCGCAACAGGGCCAGTTCCTCGTCCAACAGCGTGGGCAACTGGCCGCGGAATGAAAAGAGCGAGGTGGCCACATCGCCATACGTGCTGTCCTTGGTGCCGATGCCAATGGTCGGGTTGGCCGCGTCGGCCCGGGCCTCGTTACCGACGATCATATAGAGATCGTTGAGATAGCCCGCCGCGAGCAGGAGTGCGTCGTTGGCCGGACCATAGTTGATCCCGCTGGCGATGCTCAGATCCTTGCCCCGGCCCAGCACGGTTTCATAGATCTCGATCAGGCCGTAGTCGTTGATCGAGTCCAGATTCAAGGCGATGTCGCCCTCCCAACGTTGTCCCGCCTGCTGCACGAGGCTCACGTCGGTGTTCACCGCGTTGTTGAAGAGATCAGTGAGGCGCTGGTTGAACGGGTTGATACCCTTCAGCACCCGCTTGATCCAGCCCTCGGCGAGCTGCGGCGTGGTCCACTGCGACCAGCCCCGGGCGTACGAAGCATGGTTGGTATCCGTGGCCTGATACCGCATGATCAGGTAGTTATCACCCAGGCTTTGGACATCCCCGGCGCCACCAACCACGGCGCGCAGGCCGTCGGGGTAACGTTCGGCCGCCAGAGGCAACCAATTGGCGCCGGTGACATCGACCGACTGGTAGGCTTCGAGCCGGGCGTTGAAGGCAATGAAGGCGCCGGGCATCGCTTCTGAAAACAACTCGACGACGATCCGGTGCCGCTTGCCGCCATTCGTCGCCGGGACACCGCCCGCCAGCGCCGCAGGGTCCAGCCGATAAACGCGGCTGAGCGGGTTCAGGCCGCCGGGGGGCGTCGTGGTGGTGGTGTCACCGCTCCCGAAATTGGCGGAGACCGCCAACTGGCCATCCAGGTAAACCTTCGCGCGAAGCGCATTGTCCAGCTCGAGGCTGAGCCAGTACTGGGAATGATTGCCGGCCGGCTCGGTGAATTCGCGGTGGACGATACTTTGGGGCTGTCCGGTGACGGATCGCTCGGCGAGTTCCACGACGTCCGCCACCACACTGTCCGCGCTGGTGTTGGCATCAAGGAGTTCCACCACCACCAGCGAAGATGTGGTCAGGGCGTGGATGGTGCCGGGCCACTCCGTTCCATCCGAGGTGCGGACCATTACCGGGCTGCCGGTTGATGTCCGGTGCGGCGGCGTCACCGTGAAACTCAAACGGCCGTTGTTGACGGACACCGCAGTGTAGGGGATGCGGCTGATCGGTGCCACCGTGGTGGTCACGTCCTGAACCGTCCGGTCGGCAGGAGCGGCGGCGATCAAGGCC
>CAYXDZ010000667.1:0-1901 GCA_964463815.1 uncultured Verrucomicrobiota bacterium
CATTGCCGCGAGAGTTATCAGAACGCGCAGGCGCTGCTCGCTCATCTGGCCAACGTGGATGACATCATCGCCGAGGCGTTGAAGATCGCCACTCTGGCGCGCGTGGAGGTGCATGGGCCGGCCGGCGAACTGGACCAGTTGCGCGGACCGTTGGCGGATTTGAAGCCGCAATTCTTCACCTTGGAACTGGGGTTTAGAAAATAGCCACGAGGCTCGAGGGTGGTGGCGTTTTGTCCGGGACCTTTCTCCCGGTGGTGTGGTCAACGATGAGCGCGGTTCCGGTTGTTGGTTGGAGACCGTCCAGGGGGAGCCGCTTCCACTTTGGTTCAGGGATGCCGCGCCAACCGGCAATCAGGAGTTTCCAATACTTGACGGTGACGGGGTGACAGGGTCATATAAAACCGTTCCCGAAAACCAACCCATAACGCACCTTGTACCTATGAGGCTTACATCCATGTTCAATCCGTTGGTCTTGTCCTTCCTGGCCGCCTCCACCGGCCTGGGCACGACCATCTTTGACGATTTCAACGATGGCAATGACACCAGCCCCCAGTGGAACTTCCGAGACGTTAGCGACCAGGGAGGAGGAGGGCTTGGCTCACGAGGCTTCGGACCTGACAACCAGCGCTACCAACTGAATGGACCGGCGTCAGTTTCAGTTCGGGCGGACTTCATTCTCACAGACGGCGAGGTGCGTTGCGAAATGAGCGGCTGGAATCCCTCCGTCCCGGTGGGATCGTCGGTTGGGATTCTGGCACGATTCAACGCCGACACCTTGTCCGGCTATTTTCTGAGCATCGATGCCGATGGTTCGCCTAATTTGAACCTGGTCAAACTGGTGGGCGGAGTGCCTTCCGGGGGGACCGGGGGCCCCACCAAGGCTTATGATCCCAGCAAGACTTACATTCTGCAATTGCTTGCGGCGGGGGCGGAACTGACCTGCCGGGTTTATGAGAAGGGGTCGCCGGCGAACATCTTGATCGACGAATTTGTATGGACTGACCCGTCTCCCTTCACATCTGGAGTCACCGGTTTGCTGGTGGCCAACGATGATTTTCCCGCCAGCCTGGCATCGGCCACCGCGATATTTGATAATTTCCTCGCGACGGACGGGTTGGTGGCCGAACCCACCCTCAGCAACCCCGGTCTCGCCGGGGAGAACTTCCAGTTGAGCTTCGGTGCGGAACCCGGACGCACCTATGTGGTGGAGTCGAAGAGCGCGGTCACGGATCCCCAGTGGGAACCTGTCTCCACCATCCCGCCCAAGCCCTTGGCCGGAGTGGAAACCGCCAGCGACCCGCTGGCTGAAGGTCTCCGCATCTATCAGGTCCGTGTGGTTGACGACAGTCCGTGACAAGCCGGACCCTCAAGCCCGCGCCGCCGCTGGTTGCGCGGGCTTGTTTTTTCAAGGAGGCAACCTAAGCTTCGCCCATGAAGAACGATGTCGTGCCCGTTCAGATTCGCGGGATACTGCCGGCCAACAGCGGCTGCGCCATTTTCGTCGGCAACGATGAGAAGGTGTTTGTCATCCAGGTCGAGCACAACATGGGCGCGATCATCGGCATGTTCATGCGGGATACGCCCAAGGAACGGCCGCTCACCCACGACCTCATTGCCAGTGTCTTCAAGGGCTTCAACATCTCCGTCGAGCGGGTGATCATCACCGAACTGAAGAACTCAACCTATTTCGCCCGGCTCATTCTTCAGATGCAGAACGAGCTGGGGCGAAAACTCGTTGAGATTGACGCCCGGCCCAGTGATTGCCTGGCCATCGCAACCGCGCAAAAGCGGCCCATTTTTGTCGCCAAGGCCCTGTTCTCGGAGGTCGAGGACATGAGCGAAGTCTTGGAGCGGATCAACGAGAAGGGCGAGGAGAACGAGTAGGCTCATGCCCGCCAAGT
>CAYXDZ010000668.1:0-1890 GCA_964463815.1 uncultured Verrucomicrobiota bacterium
ACTTTGGCGGCATCAACCCCGAGCCGGTGGAGAAAAATTACGCCGCCAGCCAGAAATATCTCGCGAAGCATCCGCACGATCTCTGCCTCGTCACGGATGGCGACGCCGATCGTGTGGGCGGCATGGACGGGCGTGGCAAGTATCTCTCCACGCACCAGTTGATCTGCCTGTTGTTGCATCATTACCTGCACAACCGCCAGGCCTCCGGCCGCGTGATCAAGGCATTGACGACAACCTCGATGGTGGATCGCATGTGCGAGCATTACGGTCTGGAACTCGTGGAGACGGGCGTCGGCTTCAAATACATCTGCGCCGAGATGCTCAAGGGCAATGTGCTGCTCGGCTTCGAGGAGAGCGGGGGCATTGGTTTTCCCGGCCACATCCCGGAGCGCGACGGCATTCTCGCCGGCCTGATGCTGCTCGAACTGCTGGCGACCGAGCGGAAGCCGCTGAACAAGCTGCTGGCCGGCTTGGAGAAACAGTTTGGTCCACATCGCTACGCGCGCAGAGACACCCATTTCCCCTTGGAAAAGCGCACCGCGCTGATGGACTTCTGCAAGACCAACCCGCCCGCCAAGTTGTTGGGCTCACCGCTCAAGGAGGTGAAGTCCTACGATGGCGTGAAGTATGTGGCGGCCAACGGCTCCTGGCTCATGCTTCGCGGGTCCGGCACCGAACCGATCCTCCGCATTTACGCCGAAGCGCAATCCGATGCGGCCGCCCAACGCTTGCTGAAGCTGGGAGTTGGCCTCACCCGAATGGTTTGATCGTTGAGCAACATTTGCGGGATCAAGCTCATGCGGTACCTCGCTGAACCGACTTCGACGCTTTGGGAGCTCGGTTCGAAAACCGGACCGCTGATTCCCGTTTCGGAATTGCCGCCAGACGAGCGTGCCTGGTGGTCCTTGCTCAGCCAGCAATCCCAAGTTTGCGCGGGTCAGCTCGACGCGTCGCCCGAGGAAAATTTCTGGAAGACCATTGCGATTGTCGATGATTCACCGGTCTCCCAGTTCGACGTGCTGGTCGAAGCAGCTCAAACGGGTGTTCCGTTGCCCGACACCCTCGCCAGCGTGGCCTTGACCGGTTCCGGCTTTCACGGCAACCGCCGCCGTCCGTGGCAGGCGCTGCGGGGCAATCTTCACTTCACATCATATTGCCGGCTGCGCTTGGATGCGGCCCGCTTCGCCCCTTCCTTGAGCATGTTGCCGACGCTGGCGGTGACCGACGTCCTGCTGCCGCTCGTGGGCGAAGCTGCCGCCATCAAGTGGGTCAACGATGTGCTTTTGGACGGACAGAAAGTCGCGGGTTCGCTGGTTTCCACGCAGGTATCGGGCGGGCAGATCGACTCGTTCATTCTGGGCATTGGACTGAACCTCGAAGCGGCCCCGCGTTTGGGGAATCAAGATTTGGCGGGTGAACCAACGAGTCTGCGTGCCGCAGGCGTTGCCCTGACTTTGCCGGAAGCCTTAGCAAGTTTGCGCGTTGCTCTGGCCCGGCGCATTTCCCAGTTGCTTGGTCCCGCAGGACCGGAACAACTTTTCATGGATTACCGGCAACGCTCCCGTGTTGTTGGGCGGCTGGTTGCGGTTTATCCGGAGGCCGCGGTTTCCGCCGGTGAAGCGCCCCTCGCGAAGGGCCGGTTGCTGGCCATTCATCCTGATCTTTCCCTGGAGATCGAAGGCCATGCCGAACGGCTGTGTGCCGGTCGGTTGCGGCTCATTTCCGAACTTTCGCTGCCCGACTGAAGCCAAGAACTGGCTGGCCTCGGCCAGTATTCGTTTGTCGAAACTGCGCGGGTCGCGGATAACGTGGGCACCGCAACGGATCAACTGGACCATGAACGAACCCAATCTGCTCTCCATCTGCGCCATTGCCTTCGTCGCCGTGATG
>CAYXDZ010000669.1:0-1885 GCA_964463815.1 uncultured Verrucomicrobiota bacterium
GCATGTCCAGTGCGTATGATGCCGTGGTGATGGGCGGCGGCCCCGGTGGTGCCGCGACGGCCTCCTACCTGGCCCGCGCCGGCCGCCGCGTGCTCGTGCTGGAGAAGGAACACTTCCCCCGCTTCAAGATCGGCGAGTCGCTGCTGCCCTACAGCCGCGCCATTCTGGAGGAACTGGGCGTCTGGCCCAGGCTTCAAGGGCGCGGCTTTCCGGTCAAACGCGGCGCCCAATTCCATCTCGGCGATGGTTCCAAGTCGCTCAAGTTTGTGTTCGCCGAGGGCCGCTTCACGCGGCACACCGAAATCTTGCAGGTTGAGCGCGCCCTCTTTGATGAAGTGCTCCTCAACCACGCCGCCGAACTGGGCGCGGAAGTGCGCCAGGGTTGGACGGTGAATCGTTTTGAAAGTCACGGTGAGGGTCATCGGGTGCTCGCTGCTTCGGATCGCGGCGAGGCCGGGGAGTTTCAAACCCGCTTCGTCATCGACACCAGCGGGCGGGCGAACGTCACCGGCAATCAGGAAGGCGTGCGTGAGTTTCATCCCCGCCATCGCAAGCTGGCGGTGTTTGGCCATTTCCTCGGCGTTCGCCGCGACCCGGAACCAAAATCCGGCGACATCATCATCGTGCGCCTCGCGAACCAATGGTTCTGGCTCATCCCGATCTCGCCCGGCAAGACGAGCGTGGGCTGTGTGCTGGACCAGGATGAATACGTGGCCGCGAAGGAGTCGCCTGAAGTGCTGTTCAATCGCCTGGTGCAATCGAGCGCCGCGCTGCGCGAACGGATGTCCGGCGCGCAGCTCGTGGGTGCCATGCAGACCACCACGGACTTCTCCTACTTCAACCGCCGGCTGGTCGGGCCGAAGCTGTTGCGCGTGGGCGATGCGGCCGGCTTCATGGACCCGGTTTTTTCGGCGGGCGTCCATCTGGCACTCTGGTCGGGCAAACTCGCCGCCGGGGTCGTTGATAAGAGCTTGAGCGATCCGCCCGCGTATGACCGGCTGGCGAAGCACTACGAACAGCGGGTCTTTCGCGGCATGAAAATGTACTGGGAACTGGTCGAGCATTTCTACACCACGCCGTTCATGGAGGTCTTCATGGAGCCGCGCCCGAAGCTGGGCATCGCGGCGGCGGTGAACGCCATCCTGGCCGGCGATCTGGAAGGTGGCTGGCATCTGCGCTGGCGGTTGCGGCTGTTTTACTGGCTGGTGCGTTTGCAGGCCAAACACCCCTTCATGCCGAGGATCTCTTTCGCATGAACTTAAACCCCGCCGTCGAGTCCACGCAAAGGATGCCACGTGCGCCCAGGAAACCGGGTGCACAGGATGGTCGCCTTCACCGGTCAGGTGAAAGGGCAAAGCGGCCTGGACGGACAGATGCTGCCCCTCCACTTTGCGTGCGTTGCGACCCTCGCGTGAGCTGTTGTGTCTATTAGGATGAACTTCCATTCTCCCGCTACTCGTTATCCCAACGGGACCAGTCTTCCGGCCGCGCCGGCAACCTGGGCGTGCGCCGCTCTCCTGCTGCTGCTCCTCTTCACCGCGGGTTGCACCACGCTGGCTCCGCTGCCACCGGCCGATTTGTCGGCGCAGGGCTGGATCGTCAAGCGCGGCCAGGCCGTCTGGAAATTCGGCGAACGCGCCCCCGAGGTCGTGGGCGAACTCATGGTCGCCGCGCGACCGGATGGTGAATTGTTCGCCCAGTTCAGCAAGGCGGCGTTGACCGTTGCCGTTGCCCGCGCGGACACGACCCGTTGGGAATTGGATCTGACCATGTTCCAACGCCGGCTCGCCGGTCGCGGTGCTCCGGATGAACGCTTCGCCTTGTTTCAACTCGCGCGTCAACTCAACGGCACCCCACCGGTTGCGCCGTGGATCCATACCACCGA
>CAYXDZ010000670.1:0-1884 GCA_964463815.1 uncultured Verrucomicrobiota bacterium
TACCGGCAAGTCGATGCTCGCCAAACGGCTGCCCACCATCCTGCCGCCGCTCACGCTTGAGGAAGCGCTGGAGACGACGAAAATTCACAGCATCGTCGGCTTGCTGAAGGCAGGGCAGGCGCTCGTCACGCAACGGCCGTTTCGCGCGCCGCACCACACCGCGAGCGACGCCGGCCTGTTGGGCGGCAACATCAATCCGACGCCGGGCGAAATCTCGCTCGCGCATCACGGCGTGCTCTTTCTCGATGAACTGCCCGAGTTCAAGCGCAGCGTGCTGGAGACGATGCGCCAGCCTTTGGAGGAAGGCTACGTGACGATCTCGCGCGCGGCCGGCACCATGACCTTTCCCTCACAATTCATGCTCGTGGCGGCGATGAATCCGACGCCGGACGGCAAGATGCCCGGCGAATCGAAGAGTTCACCGCGCGAGATTCAGAATTATCTCGGCCGCATTTCGGGACCGTTGCTGGACCGCATCGACATCCACGTCGAAGTGCCGACGGTCAAGTTCCGCGAGATGAGCGAGGCGAAGACGGGCGAGACGTCCGCTGTTATTCGCGACCGCGTGATCGCCGCGCGACAGCGGCAGCTCGAGCGCTTTCGTGGGCGGCCGATCACGTGCAATGCCCGCATGGGCTCACGCGACCTGAAGGAGCATTGCCGGCTGGAGGAGGACACCTTGAACTTTCTCAAGATGGCGATGGACGAATACAAGCTCAGTGCCCGCGCCTACGATCGCATCCTCAAGGTGAGCCGCACGATCGCCGATCTCACGGGGAGCGAATCCCTGACGGCCGATCACGTTTCCGAGGCCATCCAGCTCCGCGCATTGGACAAGCAGCTTTGGGGGTGATGGTGACTCGGAAAATTTAGCTGGATACGGAATCACTTCAAGGCCGTCGCGACACTGCGGAGGTATTCGAGGTCGGGATTATCGATCATGGGGACCTGCAACGGAATTTGTTGGCCGCGCTGCAACACGGGCACGGTCCGGGGATCCTGCCAAAGGCGAAACCCCACGTGACCGTCGGCAAAGGCGAGGTTCGCGCCGCCATCATGGTAGGAAGCCGGGTAATCAACCAGGTTGGTGGTCATGTTGATGTGGAACACCCCGTCATTGATCGAGTCCTCGCGCTCGTCGAGGATCACGAACGCCTTGGCAGGTTCCGGCCGGGAAATTTCCGAGAGCTGGCGAAACACGTTGAATTGCGTCTGCCCGCAGTAGGCGCTGCCACCCATCCAGGAGTTCATGGAGACGCTGCGCACGCGCGCCTGCACCCGGCCAAAGATTATCACCTGGCTGCGGTCGGAGGGGCACTTGAACACGGAGGCATCTCGCTGGACATAAGGCCCGAGCAAGCCGTAGCGGCCGGTGCGCTCGCTGCTTACCAGGTAGTCCGCGTTGATGTTGTCGAAGCTGGATGAGAAATCCAGCCAGCCGGCCACCCAGGTGCCGGCGGGATGATTTGGATCCGAGCCATTGTTCGGTGCCAACCGGCCGCCGTTATCATCCGCGTACATGTTCCAGGCTTGGACGAGCCGCCGCAGGTTGTTCGTGCAGGTGCCCGATTGTGAGCCGGACTTGGTATTGCCGAAGGTGGGCAGTTGCACCGCCACCAGCAACAGGGTCAGCGCGACCACGATCAGCAGATCGCCCCGGGTGAAAGCCCGCTCCAGCGCGTAGTTGGGTTGATTCGTTTTCATGTTCATCCTTTCACGTTGGGGAAACAGGAATTGTTTCGCACTTCACCAGCGGGCCGTCAAACCGTGATTTCCCAAAACACCCCCTGTGCGGTCAAACGCACACCTGTGCCTCGCAACGCACAGGTGACCAAACTGGTTCTGGCCTGCTACTTTTTCCACTCTCCCGCAGATCAAGGCTCC
>CAYXDZ010000671.1:0-1883 GCA_964463815.1 uncultured Verrucomicrobiota bacterium
TGCCATGGCGCGAAGGACGGCAAGGCCGGCTTCAAACTCTCGTTGCGCGGTTACGATCCGATCTTCGATGTGCGGGCGTTCACCGACGATCTCGCGTCGCGTCGCGTCAACCTCGCCGCCCCCGATGAGAGCCTCATGCTGCTCAAGGCCACGGGGGCCGTGCCGCACGAGGGCGGCCAGCGCACGACCACCGACGCGGAGTATTACGCGATCCTGCGCCAGTGGATCGCGGGCGGTGCGAAGCTGGAACTGAGCGCGCCGCGCGTCACAGGCATCGACGTCTTCCCCCGCAATCCGACCGTGCAGGAGATCGGCTCAAAACAGCAGACGCGGATCGTCGCCACCTACGCGGACGGTTCCACGCGGGACGTGACGGGCGAGGCGTTCATCGAGAGCGGCAACACCGACGTTGCGGCCGCCGACGAGCGCGGGTTGATCACCACCCTGCGCCGCGGTGAGGCGCCGATCCTCGCGCGCTACGAGGGCAATTACGCCGCCACGACGTTGACCGTCATGGGCGATCGCGCGGGCTTTGCCTGGCAACCACCGCCGCTGAACAATCGCATCGACGAACTGGTCGCCGCGAAGTGGCAGCGGATGAAAATCCTGCCGAGCGAGCTTTGCACCGACGACGAGTTCATCCGGCGCGTCACGCTGGATCTCACCGGTCTGCCGCCGACCGCCGATCAAGTCCGCGAGTTCCTCGCCAACCCGCGCGATCCGCGGAGCAAGCGCGACGCGTTGATCGAGCGCCTGCTGAACAGCCCCGAGCATGTCGATCATTGGGCGAACAAATGGGCCGACCTACTGCTGGTGAACCGGAAGTTTCTCGGCGTGGAAGGTGCCGAGCTGTTCCGCAAATGGATTCGCGACCAGGTCGCCGGCAACCAGCCGTACGATCAGTTCGTGCGTTCCATCCTCACGGCGAGCGGCTCAAACAAGGACAACCCGGCCGCCTCGTACTGGAAGATTCTCCGCGAGCCGACCGAAGCGATGGAGAACACCACGCACCTCTTCCTGGGCACGCGGTTCAACTGCAACAAGTGCCACGATCACCCGTTCGAGCGTTGGACGCAGGACCAGTATTACAGCCTGTCGCAGTATTTCGCGCAGGTGGATTTCAAGAAGGACGAGGCCAGCGGCGACCGCAATGTGGGCGGCACGGCCGTCGAAGGCGCAAAGCCGCTGTTCGAGATTGTTTCCGACAAAAGTGTAGGCGGCGTGAAACATGACCGCACGCAGAAGGAGGTGCCGCCCGGATTCCCCTTTGAAGCGACCCCGGCCAAGGTCGCCGGCAACGATTCCCGTCGCGCCGAGCTGGCCGCGTGGATGACCTCCGCCGACAACCGTTACTTCGCCATGAGCTACGTAAACCGGCTGTGGGGCTACCTGCTCGGCGTCGGTTTGATCGAGCCGCTGGATGACATCCGCGCGGGCAACCCGCCGAGCAATCCCGAGTTGCTCGACCATCTGACGCGTGAGTTCATCGAGAGCGGTTTCAACACCCGGCACATCGTCCGGCAGATCTGCCAGTCGCGGACTTATCAGCTCTCGCTGGCCACGCACCAATGGAATGCCGACGACAAGATCAACTTCTCGCATGCCCTGCCGCGCCGGCTGCCCGCCGAGGTGCTGCTGGATGCGGTGTATGCCGTGACCGGTTCGACGCCCAACTTCCCCGGTGCGAAGCCCGGTGTGCGCGCCGCCCAGCTCGTGGATTCTTTGGTGGATGTGCCGAGCGGGTTTCTCGCCAACCTCGGCCGCCCGCCGCGGGAGAGTTCCTGCGAATGCGAGCGCAGCAACGACATCAAACTGAGTTCCGTGATGTCGTTGCTGAGCGGTCCGGCCGTGGCCGATGCCGTGAGCGATCCCGACAACGCGCT
>CAYXDZ010000672.1:0-1878 GCA_964463815.1 uncultured Verrucomicrobiota bacterium
TTGCCAACAATGCCGGGCGCGACGTGCAATTCTTCGCCCGACACTTCCAGCGCCTGCCCAAACAAACCCGCGCGATTGTTGCCACGTGCCTCTTCGGGTTGGTGGCCGGCGGTTCGGCGGTCGCCTTTCACTACGGCATCCACGCGGTTTATCACGGCACGCTGGTCGCCTTTTCCCGCGAGTCCACGGGCGCGTTCCTGCTCAAATCCTTCTTCACCGTCATGGGTTCGTCGCTGCTCGTGGGCTGGCTGTTGACGCGTTTCTGCCGGGCGGCGGCGGGCAGCGGCATTCCCCAGTTGAAGCTCGCCTACTGGAAGGAATTCGGCGTCGTGCCCTGGCGCGTGGTGTGGGTGAAGTTCATCGCGGGCGTGCTCAGCATCGGCGGCGGCAGCAGTCTCGGCCGCGAAGGCCCGAGCGTGCAACTGGCCGGCGGCGCGGCCTCGAATCTCGCGGGCGTCCTCGGCGAGGCGAAGCAGAAGCGCCGGCTGGCGGCGGCCTCGGGCGCGGCGGCCGGCATGGCGGCGGCCTTCAACACGCCCGTCGCGGCGGTGACGTTCGTCCTCGAGGAGATCGTGCAGGACCTGAACAGCCGTTACCTCGGCGGCATTTTGCTGGCCTCGGTTATTGGCGCGCTCGTCGCACATGGGTTGATCGGCAAGCAACCGGCCTTTCTGCTGGCCAGCCTGGATTCAACCGGCTGGATCGCCTACGCGCTGACGCCGCTCGTGGCCGCCGTCGCCGCCTGCATCGGCATGTATTTTCAGACCTGCGCACTGGCCGTGCGGAACCGCCAGAAAAGCCTGACGCGCATCCCCGACTGGGGCCGGCCGGCCATTGGCGGACTTATCACCTGGGTGATCGGTTGCGGCGTGTTTCTGCTGACCGGCAGCCTGGGTGTCTTTGGGCTGGGTTATGAAGAGCTCTCGCGCGCTTTGACCGGGCATTACGACTGGGCGCTCGCCGGGGTGTTGCTGGCGTCCAAGCTCGTGGCGACCATCGCCTGCTACGGGTTCGGCGGTTGCGGCGGCATCTTTTCGCCCACGCTGTTCTTCGGCGGCATGAGCGGCATCGCCCTGTCGGGGCTGCTGGGGTTGATCTTCCCGCTGCAACCCAGTGATCACATCCTGCTGGCGGTTGTGGGCATGAGCGCGTGCATGGGCGCGGTCGTGCGCGCGCCGGTCACGTCGATCCTGATCGTGTTCGAGATGACGCACGAGTTCGCGCTGGTGCCGGCGCTGATGATCGGCACGCTGGTGAGCCAGGCCATCAGCCGCAAGCTGGCGAAGAAAAACTTCTACGAAGCGCTGTTGCAGCAGGATGGCCACGAGCTCGAACACGTCATCCCGCCGCGCGACCTCCATAGCTGGCAGCAGCTCCCGGTGTCGGCGATCGCCAATTTCTCGCCGGTGCTGCTCAAGGATCTTTCACGCGAGACCGTTGAAGCGTCCTTGAAACAGCACCCCTACCTCGCGTTTCCCGTCATCCTGGACAAACAGCTCGCCGGGGTGCTGTCCCGGGCCGAGGCGGAACGGGCGCTGCGGGAAAACCGCGAGCCCAAGCTCGAATCGGCGGTCACCTGCCGCCCAAATCAATCCATTCGCGAACTGCAATTGCTGCTGATCGAATCGACGACCGGCGTGGTGATCCTCACCGACCGGCCGGGCGGCCGTGTGCTGGGGTTGGTCACCTTGCACGATCTCTTCCGCGCGGAAGTGTCGATTGCCGAGCGGGGCGAATAAGGAGAATGGGGAGGTCGCATTTCTCAGGAAGTCATGGCGTCAGGAAACTGCTCAGCCAAGGCAGGGAGTGATGATGTTCGAGGACGCACAAGCGGTTCACTTGTGAGGAAGGGTGGTTGTTGCCTGGAGCGCCCTGTTG
>CAYXDZ010000673.1:0-1877 GCA_964463815.1 uncultured Verrucomicrobiota bacterium
CGGGTGATTACAAACCGATCCGACGCGGCTGGTGCCTGGGCGGGGAGGCGTTCCGTAAAGGGGTCAGTTCTGACTATTGACAACTGACGGCGGGTGGTCATGCTCCTCCGCATGGCCCGCAAGCTCCGCGTCGAGTATCCCGGCGCGATTTATCACGTCCTCAACCGCGGCGACCGCCGCGAACCCATCTTCAAGGATGATCTTGATCGCAAGGCGTTCATTGAGGCGCTGGCGGCGGTCTGCAGCAAGACCGGCTGGCAGGTCCACGCCTATGTGCTCATGCCCAATCACTTTCACCTCGTTGTCGAGACGCCCCAGCCGAACCTCGTTGCGGGCATGAAATGGCTGCTCGGCACCTACACCGGGCGCTTCAACCGCCGGCACAAGCTCTTCGGCCACCTGTTCAGCGGGCGTTACAAGTCGCTGCTCGTGGATGGTTCGGGCTATGGCTACCTGAAGACCGTCTGCGATTACGTGCATCTGAACCCGGCGCGGGCGAGGTTGCTGAAGCCGGACCAGCCGTTGCGCGCGTTTGTCTGGAGCAGTTGGCCGGCGTATCTGGCGTCACCGTCGCAGCGGCCGGCGTGGCTGCGGGTGGACCGGTTGCTGGGCGAGCAGGGCATCCCGAAGGACAGCCCGGCCGGGCGCAAGGAACTGGGAGGGCGGTTGGAAGCCCAACGCGCGGCGGAGGAAACGGGTGATTACAAACCGATCCGACGCGGCTGGTGCCTGGGCGGGGAGGCGTTCCGGGAGGAACTGCTGAGGAAGATGGGTGAGCGGCGGGGCGCGGAGCATTACGGCGAGGAACGGGCGGAGAGCGACGCGGCCAAGGCGGAGCGGATCGTGCGGGAGGAATTGAAGCGGCGGAAGTGGACGGAGGCCGACTTGCGGGCACGCGCGAAGGGGGATGCGGGCAAGGTGAAGATCGCGCGGCGGCTGCGGGCGGAGACGGTGATGACGGTGGCGTGGATCGCGGAACGCTTGCACCTGGGCAGCCGGAACTATGCGAACCTGCTGCTGCGCCGGGCGAAGGACTGAAGGCGAATCGTCAATGAGCAGCCTTCCTGATCAGCCGTGCTACCGGGGAATGGGAATGCCTTCCGGTCCTCTGCATCGTTGATGTAGTGCGGCGTCTGACGCTTCTCTCGGAACGCGGATGAGCACCGGGGAATACTGGTGAAGCGGTCGGTGCGGCCGGACGGCGCGACAGGCGGAACGATCGCATAGTCGTTTCCGCTGGCGCAACGGACGGCGGCACGGACCGCAGATGCCCCCGACCGTCGCGGCGCGTGCCGGCGGATTGGCGGAGCGAAATGAGCGCAGCCGACCGCCCGCACGGGCCAGCGCGGAATCCTGTTTTGATGAATCAGGGAGCTGGTCGCATCCCTTTGCCGCTTTTCGTCTGAACAAATGATTGACGGCCCTGCTGCGCTTTCTCTGAGGGCGATTTTTCGCAATTGTCCGAGAACAGATTGCCAACGGGGAGAGCTGCTCGTTGGCGCGGATCGGTGTAATGGCTGGCCGTCATATGGATGGTCGCATGTCGAAGTTGCGCGCTGCCGGCGAAGATGCCGTTCTGCTTGACGATGGCATCGCCGAAAAATTTTGTAAGCGTCAGCCAGAGCCTCCCTTGTTGAACGAGGCGTAGATGTCATAGGGTTTGCAGGTATGGCATCTACGACTACGGCCGCTGGCTCGGCCCCGGCCGCATCTCTGTCTGCAGTTGGAGTCCCCACCTTGCTCAAGACGGATGTGCTGGGGCGGGTGCGCGCCACGCCCGAGCGCCGGGCGGCGATCCTGGCCGAGTTCGAGCGCAGCGGCCTCTCGGCGGCGCAGTTCGCCCGGCTGGCCGGGATCAATTACTCGACCTTCGCCCA
>CAYXDZ010000674.1:0-1866 GCA_964463815.1 uncultured Verrucomicrobiota bacterium
CGGCATCTGGGCTTCCCGCTCGTCGAGGGCGCGGACCTGACCGTGCGCGACCGGCGCGTGTTCCTGAAGACGGTTGAAGGACTGCAACCGGTGGAAGTCATCCTGCGCCGGGTGGATGACACGTATTGCGACCCGCTCGAATTGCGCGGCGATTCAGTGCTTGGCGTGCCGGGACTCGTCGAGGCGGCGCGGGCCGGCAACGTCACCATTTCCAACGCGCTCGGCACGGGCCTGCTGGAGAGTCCGGCGTTTCTGCCGTTCCTGCCGGTGCTGTGCCGTCATCTGCTCGGCGAGGATTTGATCATTCCGTCCGTGGCCACCTGGTGGTGCGGGCAGGCCGCTGAACTGCGTTACGTCCTCGAAAACCTGGATCGCCTTGTCATCAAGTCCGCCTTTGGGCCGGTGCAGCGCCAGCCGTGGTTTGGCGGCCGGTTGAGCCGGGCGGATCGCACGTCGCTCGTGGCCGCGATCCGCACGAATCCGCGCAACTTCATCGGCCAGGAACGGGTGGTCCTGTCCCGCGCGCCCGTGTGGGTGGATGGCTCGCTCGCGCCGCGCCCGGTCGTGATGCGCGCCTTTGTCACGCACGGCGGCGACAGCACGGTGGTGCTGCCCGGCGGGCTCACGCGGGTCTCGGCCACCGCGGAGGATCCCATGGTCTCGATGCAGGGCGGGGGCGGCAGCAAGGACACCTGGGTGCTGGCCGGTCCGGACGCCCCGGCGCGCACCGCGACCGTGAGTCGCGAATTGCGGACCCGGTCGCGCGGTTCGAACACCGTGCCCAGCCGCGCGGCCGACAATCTTTTCTGGCTGGGCCGTTATGCCGAACGGCTCGAACACACCGTGCGGCTCCTGCGCGGCATCATCAGCCGGTTGGCGGACGAGAGCACCCGCGAGCGGCTCGGTGAGTTGCAGTCCCTGCCGTTGATGTTGGCCGTCCTCGAGCTCCCGCTGCCGGAATCGGCGGACAGTGCCTCCGCCGCGGAGATCGAGAAACACGTGCTCGCCCTCCTCTATGGGGAAGCGGTCCCCGGCGGTGTCCGCGAACTGCTCGGCAACATTCATTTGATTGCCTCGAAGGTGCGGGACCGTTTCTCCGGGGACACCTGGCGCGTGCTCGGGCGCATGGAGCGCGACGCCCGCACCGGTCCCGGGCGGCTGCCGCTGACGAACGCCATTTCGCTCATCCACCGGCTCGTCCTGGATCTGGCCGCGTTCAGCGGGCTGGAAATGGAGAACATGACCCGTGGCCACGGCTGGCGGATGCTCGACCTCGGGCGGCGGATTGAGCGCGCCGGTTGCATGGCCGGATTTTTGGGCGCAGGGCTTCAGGCCGGGGGCGATCCCGGATCCGCCTTCGAGATGGTGCTCGAACTGGCCGACAGCACGATGACTTACCGGCGGCTTTACTACAGCGAGATCCGGCCGCTCGAAGTGCTCGAACTTTTGCTCCGCGACGACTCCAATCCCCGGTCGGTGTCCTTCCAGTTCGGCCTGATCGCCACGCATCTGGCCAGCCTGCCCGGTGAGGCGGACCCGGATGGACGCGCGTGGCACGAGCCGGTGGCGCAACGCGTCGCCCAACTGCGGCAACTGGATCTGGCGGCGCTCCTGACGGCGGAGTCTGCACCCGCCGCCGGGTTGTTGACGGAGTTGCAGCAGCAATTGTCCGCCGTCTCCGACGAACTGACCCACCGCTATTTCAGTCACACCGTGGCCCGCCTGAGTTGACCATGCGCCGGCTCCTCTACCACATTACGCACGAGACCGTTTACAATTATGTCGGCGGTGTATCCATCTCGCACCACATCTTGAAGCTGCTGCCACGGGATAACGAAAAGCAGCGGTTGCTCGCAAGTGAACTTG
>CAYXDZ010000675.1:0-1863 GCA_964463815.1 uncultured Verrucomicrobiota bacterium
CCATTGGTCGGACAACGAACAACGCGGCCACCTGTTCGGCTGGTATTTCGGTCACGACATGTTCATCCCGCCGTTCACGGACGATGCCTCGGGGGAGTTGAGCTACGATCCGGACACGCGCGCCCGGTTGCTCGCTGATCCCGGGCAGGCGAAACTCCTTTATCCGGAGATGTCCACGAACGCGATCCTCTTCGGCGGCACCGATCCCGGACGTTTCGCTCCGACCTACATGATTTTTTGCGAGAGCTTCATTCCGCCCCATAAACGCCGGAATCCGAACTTTGACCGCCGGGACGTGTACATCATCACGCAGAACGCGCTGGCCGATCACACCTACCTCAGCTACATCCGCGCGCATTACAACCGCAGCGCGCAGAAGGATCCGCCGTTCTTCCAGGGTTTGCTGCTCTCCGCCCAGGAGCGCACGCAACCCGCCGAGCGGCAGTGGGAAATCGCCGGCCGCAAGCTGCTGCCAAAACTTTTGTTGTTGAGCACCGCCGACCGCGTCTTCACCGACCTGGGTGCGAAGATCGAGGCCCGGCGCCGGGCCGACGGGGTTTACCCGCCCGACGAAATCTACACGCCGACGCCCCTGGACAGTGCCCGCAGTTTCGAGGAATACCTACAGGACGCCGCTCGGCGCAAACAACTCGGCCAACTCCGTGCCGGCGAGGTGGTGGATATCATTCCGATGCCCGGCGGCAACGACCGCATTCAGGTGGCCGGCCAGGTCTCGGTCATGGCCATCAACGGCATCCTCGCCAAGATCATCTTCGACCAGAACCCGACCAACGAGTTTTACGTCGAGGAAAGCTTTCCGCTGGACTGGATGTTTCCGCACCTGACGCCCTTCGGCATCATCATGAAGATCAACCGCCAGCCGGTGCCGGAGTTCACCGAGGAAATTTTCCAGCGCGACCGCCACTTCTGGCAGGAATACTCGGAACGCCTCATCGGCAATTGGATCACCGAGGAAACGACCGTGCAGGAAATCTGCGATTTTGTGGAACGGGTTTACAAGCGGCGGGATTACACGGGCTTTATGGGCGACCGGAAATTCATCCGGGATGACCAGGCGCAAAAGTCATTTTCCAAACTGCGTGGCGCGATTGCCGGCACCTATCTCTGGCGGTTGGGAGCCTTGACGGGCATCCCCACGCCGCCGCCGTACCAGCCCAAGACTGAGGAGCAGCGCCAGCGCCTGCTGCGCGAGGCGGAGTTCGCCTGGAAGCAATCGTTCGCCTTCTGCCCGTATTCACCCGAGGCCGTGTTCAAGTACGCGGGACTGCTCCTTAACCTGCCGGGCCGCATGGCGGACGCCAAGCTGATCGCCGAGACCGCGCTGGATCTGGATCCCAACAACGAGCAGTTCCAGTATCTGGCCGCCGAGATCGCGAAGTACCAGGAAAGCGAGGCGAGCGTCAACCAACTGCAACAGCAGATCGGCCAGCTCATCGCCAACTTCCAGGTGGATCCGGCCAACCTGACCAGCGCCTTTGCCCTGGCGTCCGCCTACACGCAGCTCCAGCAGAGCAACGCCGCGTACAGCGTGCTCGACCGCCTGCTCGCCGCAAGCAACGTGACAGCCGATGCCGTCATTCAAACCGCTCTCTTCGCCCGCGAGCTGCGCAATGTGCAGCTCATGGAGCGGGCCCTGATCCGGCTCACCGAGGTCAACTCGCAAAGCCCCGAGGCCTGGTTTGACCTCGCGGCCATGCAGGCGTCCCTGGGCAAGCTGGACGAGGCGGCGCAGGGTTTGCGGCGGTCGCTGCTCCTAAGCGATCAACGACTCGCGACCAATGCCGCCGGCAAGGATTTGCGCCAGGAAGCGGCGGTCGAGGAACGCTTCGCGCCGCTGCGCAC
>CAYXDZ010000676.1:0-1859 GCA_964463815.1 uncultured Verrucomicrobiota bacterium
GCACCTCCGCGAAATACCTCGAAGCCTACGAGCGATTGACCGGGAAGAAGCTCGTGGTGTGACGCGTCCAATGGGTCACCAGCCGCTGGGCAGGGTCGAGCAGCAGGGAAAGCATGCTTGAATTGCAGGAATGCCGCATCTAAGGTGCATCCATGAAGAACGGCCAGTCCCCGCTGCTGTCGCGCATCACGATTGATCCGGAAATCTGCCATGGCAAACCCGCCATCCGGCATTTGCGTTACCCGGTGGAGTCCATGCTCGAGTACATCGCCGCCGGTGACACATTCGAGGATTTGCTGGCCGAGTTTCCCGACCTCGAACGGGAGGATTTGCAAGCCTGCGTCGAGTTCGCCAGTCAATCGCTCAAACTCAAGAGCCGTCATCTGGTGCTTTCATGAAGTTCGCTGTGGACGCGCACCTGCCGCCTGGCTTGTGTGACCTGCTCCGGGTGGCCGGTCATGAAGCGATTCATACCAGTCAGTTGCCCGCGGGGAATCAAACGAGTGACGCAGCGCTCAATACCCTCTCCGTGAAGGAGCACTAGGTGGTGATTTCCAAAGATGCTGACTTTTTTCATTCGCATCTCCTCCATGGGAAGCCTTGGAAGCTACCGCTGGTTCGCACTGGCAATATCCGCACCCACGAACTCAAGGCACTGTTCGAACGTCACCTGCCTGAGATCATTGCCGCATTCGAGGACAGCACCCTCGTCGAGATTGATCGGTTGGCCGTACGTCCTTGGCGCTAGAACCAGAGGCCGGGAGGGTGCGCGACGCGACCTCGAAGCCTATAAAAGGTTGACGGGGAAGAAGCTCGTGGTTTGAGTCTGGCGCGACTTGCGGCCGCCCGGCACGTTTGCAAGCGGGCACCTGCCGCCGCATGACGCCATTCCAAAGATTCTGCCTCCTGCTGGCCGACCTCGTGTTGGTCGTTCACGTCGCCTTCATCGCGTTTGTGATCTTCGGGCTCGTCCTGATCTGGATTGGCTGGCTGCGACGCTGGGGCTGGGTGCGGAATCTCTGGTTCCGTCTCGCCCACCTGGCCGCCATCGGCGTGGTCGCGGCGCAGGCGTTGTTTGGGGTCATTTGTCCGCTGACCATTTGGGAGGATGAGTTGCGCCTGCTGGCCGGCGGCGAGGGACGCTACGCAGGTTCCTTCATCCAACACTGGCTGCACCAGTTGATCTTTTTTGAGGCCGAGGGTTACGTCTTCACCATCACCTACGTCACCTTTTTCCTGGCGGTCGTATTGAGCTCTTGGGTCATCCCTCCCCGCCGGAGTCAACGGCTCAAATCGACCTGAGGGCGACCAATACCTGAGGAGAGCCGGCTTTGTGGTGAATCCCCGCTTGACGCTCCGGCGATACGCACGACCATGGCGGCCATGAACTTGAAACGCATCCTGCTGGCCGTCGCTTTCACCTTCGCCGCCGTCAACGCCTCCACCGCCGCGGACAAGCGGGCGGAACTGGATTCCGAGGTGAAGGAAGCCATCGCGCTGCTCCAGAAAACCGACTCCTCACTCGGCAAGTTCTTCAACAGTTCGGCCGGTTACGCGGTCTTCCCCAAGGTCGCCAAGGGCGGGCTCGGCATCGGCGCGGCGCGGGGCAAGGGCCAACTCTTCGAACAGGGCAAGGCGGTGGGGGAAACCCGCCTCACGCAGGTGACCATCGGCCTGCAGGCGGGCGGCCAGGTTTATTCCGAGGTGATCTTTTTCGAGAACGCGACGACGTTGACGAATTTCAAGGAGGGCAACTTCGAGTTCAGCGCGCAGGTCAGCGCCGTGGCCGCCGCGGAGGGCGTCGCCCGGAACGCGAAGTTCGAGCACGGCGTCGCGGTCTTCACCCTGGCCAAGGCCGG
>CAYXDZ010000677.1:0-1849 GCA_964463815.1 uncultured Verrucomicrobiota bacterium
CCCGGTGTGGACGCTTTACACGTGGCTGTTCACGGTGCTGGTGCCGGTCTCGAACATCGCCTGGCGTGTGGCGTTGTCCTCAGCGGTCGCGGCCGCGCTGGCAAGCGGCTTTCTGGCGCTGATCACCTCGCGGGGCAGCAGCATGATTTTGGAGAGCCTGCCCTCGTTGTCGGGCCGGCGGCGGCACCTGATGTCCGGGCTGATCTTCGTGGTGACCTTGATCTTCATGGCGAAGGGGCTCGCCGCCGTCGCCTCGTTCCTGGGTTACACCCCGGAGGTCATCCAGATGGTGCAGACCTTTCTGGCCCCCCTCATCGCCGGAGCGGCGGTGTTCCTGTTCTGGCAGAACACACTGGAACCAGTCCGCGCGCAGCCGGAAAACGCCCCGCCGCCGCCCGTGCTGGACCGCCGTTTGGAAAACTACCTCTGCATCGTCACCGGTCTGGTGGCGGGCGTCCTGATTGCGTTCAACGGCTACATGTGGAGCCAGGCGGTGATCGCGGAGGTTTACACCCTCAGCGTGCTCTCGCTGGTGTTGACGTTCGTGTTTCTGATGCGGTGGTTGTACGAGCCGGAGCGCATTCGCTGGCTGGCCTGGGCCTTTTTTCTGTTCGGCATCTGCTTCACGAACCACCAGACCCTCATCTGCGCCGCGATGGGCATCGAGGTGCTCATCGCGATTGGTCGTCCCAAACTGGGCCGGTTGTTGTTCCTCGTGAACTCGCTCGTTTACCTGCTCGGTTTGCTGGTCAAGGCCACGGGCTACATCAACCTGTTCGAGGGCAACAAGCCCATCTTCATCATCTTCAACATCGTCGGCATCGCCTCGTTGCACGCGTTTCTCTGGATGTGCTCCCGGCTGCGGACCCCCACGCGGCTGTGGCTGACCGGGGTGCATGTCTTCATCAACCTGGTGCTCATCTGGCTGGCCATGCGGCAGGGTTCGCGCATCGGAGAATCCACGCTCGCCGCCTGGATGCTGTGGGTGAACCCCGTCTTCATCTTCGCCACCTACGGCGTGTTGAAAATGTCGGATCTGGCCGAGTGGGTGGTCACCGAATGGCGGCCCGTGAAAACGGTGCTGATCAGCGGGCTGGCCTTTGTTATCGGGGTCAGCTTCTACCTCTACATGCCGCTGGCCTCGATGACCAACCCGCCGATGAACTGGGGTTACCCGCGTACGGTCGAGGGTTTCATCCACGCCTTTACGCGCGGCCAGTATGAGAAGACCAATCCCACGGAGAGCCTGGCCAAGTTCGTCGATCAATGCTGGATGCTGCTCGAGGGCGCACTGGACGAGTTCGGCTTGTTCCATCTGCTGCTCGTGCTGGTGCCCTTCGCGTTTCTGCTGGCCATGCGCCGTCGCGAACAAGCCTGGTTGATCGGGCAGGTGGCCGTCTATCTGTGTTTGTCGGTCCTGCTGATCATTTTGTTGAACCCCAATTCGGACAAACAAAGCCGTGATCTGACCAAAGTATTCTTCACCGCCTCGCACGTGACCCTGGCGATGTTCGCCGGTTACGGCATCGCGCTGATCGGCGGGCTGATCATGACCTGCTACCGGGAGTATCGCGACTGGCTGCTGTATTCCGGCTTCTTCGTCTGCACCATGGCCGTGTTCACCCTGCGCGAAACCTACGCCGCGGACGCCTACCCGCTCGCGCGCCTGTCGGCCTTCATCGCGTTCGCCGTTCTGGGGGTGATCACCGTGCTCCTGCTGTTCAAGCGGGAGCAGCTCAAGCTGTCCCTCGTCCTGGCGTTGATCGCCATCAGCCCATCCTATTTGACGCTCGCCCATTGGTCGGACAACGAACAACGCGGCCACCTGTTCGGCTGGTATTTCGGTCAC
>CAYXDZ010000678.1:0-1846 GCA_964463815.1 uncultured Verrucomicrobiota bacterium
GCGCACAGCAATTGAAAGCACTCGTCGAAACCGCCAATCACAAAACCGAACGCGTCTTCCTTGTCGGCGTGGAATTGAAGTCTCATCCCGCGTGGGAGGTGCGCGATTCCCTGGAGGAACTCGCCCAGCTCTCGACCACCGCCGGTGCCGAGGTGCTCGGTCAGGCCACGCAAAAGCTCGAAGCCCCCCACGCCGGCACGTTCATCGGCAGCGGCAAGGCCGATGAACTCGCAAACCATTGCCGCTCGCTCGACGTGGACACCGTCATTTTCGATGACGAATTGTCCCCCGCGCAGAGCCGCAACCTGGAGAAGATTTTCGAGTGCAAGATTCTCGACCGCACTTCGCTCATCCTCGACATCTTCGCTCAGCGCGCCCGCACGCGGGAGGGCAAGCTGCAGATCGAGCTGGCGCAACTGCAACATTTGCTGCCGCGCCTCACGCGCTACTGGACGCACTTGTCGCGGCAGAAGGGCGGCATCGGCATGCGCGGCGGCGAAGGCGAATCCCAACTCGAAGTGGACCGCCGCAAAGTTGGTGAGCGGATCGACCGCATTGAACGCGACCTGGAATCCGTGCAACGGCAGCGCGCCACGCAGCGGGCCGGCCGCCAACGCAATCAATGGCCGCTCGCCTCGTTGGTCGGCTACACCAATGCCGGCAAATCCACCCTGCTCAACCGGCTCACCGGCGCGGCCGTGCTGGCCGAGGACAAGTTGTTCGCCACGCTGGACCCGACGACGCGCCGGCTGCGGCTCCCGACGAATCAAAACGTCTTGCTGAGCGACACGGTGGGGTTCATCCGGAAGCTGCCGCACGGGCTCGTCGAGTCATTCAAGGCGACCCTCGAAGAAGTCGTGCAGGCGGACCTGCTGGTGCATGTCGTCGATGCCAGCCATCCGCAGGTGGAGGAACAGATCGTGGCGGTGGACGACGTGCTGAAGGAACTCGGCGCGGCCGACAAACCGACGCTGATGGTGTTCAACAAAATGGACCGCTTCACGGAGGGCGAAGGGTGCGCGCTGTTGCGCGAGCGGTTCCCCTCGGCGGTGGCGGTCTCGGCGAAGACGGGTCAAGGGATCGACGAGTTGCTCGCTGAACTGGGCGCGCAACTGCGGCCGGTGCGTGAATTTGTGGAGCTGGCGGTGCCGCACGACCGGTCGGCGGTGATCGCGCGACTGCACGAGGTGGCGCAGATCGTGGAGCGCGATTACGAAGGTGAACAGGCGCGTTTCAAGGCGCGCATCCCGCCGCACTTCCGCGCGGAGTTTGAACCCTACGTGCTCCGTGAGCTGACGGTGGCGTAGGCCGGAAGCTTTTCTTCACCCAGAGGGGTGGCACAAAAACAAACGGGGTCCGGTTGCCCGGACCCCGTTGGTGATTAGTGGATCAGACTGCCGGACTTAGTAGTCCATGCCGCCCATGCCCGGGCCGTGGCCGCCATGGCCGCCAGCCGCCGGCTTTTCCTTCTCCGGAATCTCGGTGATGAGGCATTCCGTGGTGAGGAGCAACGCGGCGATGGACGACGCGTTCTGGAGCGCGGTGCGGGTGACCTTCTTCGGGTCCACGACGCCGGCCTTCACGAGGTCCACGTATTCGCCGGTGGCGACATTGTAGCCGTCGTTGCCTTTGCGCTTCTTGACTTCCTGCACGATGATCGAGCCTTCGACCCCGGCGTTGCTGGCCAGCGCGCGGAGCGGGGCTTCCACGGCGCGACGGACGATGTCCACGCCGATTTCCTCGTCATGGGTGGCACCCTTCACCGCCTCGATGGCGGCCAGGCAGCGGATGAGCGCGACACCGCCGCCAGGGACGATGCCTTCTTCGACGGCCGCACGGGTGGCGT
>CAYXDZ010000679.1:0-1846 GCA_964463815.1 uncultured Verrucomicrobiota bacterium
AGCTCGTCTCGTTCGCGACCGGCTGGAAAACTCTGCAGCCAAAGCATGGCGGAGAATGGATCGGCTGCCGCGAACGGACGTGCGGCCGCCTCCAAAGCTGCCTGCCTCACCCGTCCAGCGGGAAGACTTGCTGCTTCTGCCGCCGCCGTTTGGGGATTGATTTGAGACCAGCCTGCAAAGACCGAGCTGATCGCGCGGCCTTGGGCTTCGCTGGCGGGCAGTGACTTTGCCCAGGCCAGCGCGGCGTAGGGATCCTGCTTGCTCCATGCGAGAGCTGCTTCCCCATACAACTCGGCCTGTAATCGTCCTTTCGGCAAACTTTCGAGCGCCTTGATCGTCGCTTCCGGCGCAACGGAGGACGTCGCCTGCGCGATCCAGCGCCACGCCCGATCCCGGCCGAACTGTGTCGTCAACTCGCCGCTGAGAGCCAGCACGCTTGCTGCATCCGACTTGGCCCAGGCTTCGAGCACAGTCTGAACAGCAAACTCGCGTTCCGAGAGCGGTGCCTGGGTGGTTACGTAGCGAAGTGCCGTTTCCGGATCGCTCGCACACCATATGGTTAACAGCTCCCGCAGTCGTTCACGGCGTTGAACCTGGTCTGGGATGCGGCTGGCCTCATTCAGCAAAGGCAGCATGTCCATGGTGGCTGTTTGCAACAGTGCGGACTCGCTTGACGCGCTGTCTTTCAGGACTTCAGGAGTCGCCGTGACCACCGAAGTCGATGGGAGCGACGAATTGGACCGTGGTTGAACAACCGTGGATGCCCGGTTGCTTGGTAAAGCGGGTGTCGCATCGAGAGACTCCTTTGCCCACCACCAACCCAGAGCACCGCCACCGAATGTCCCAACGGCGAACGCCGCGACGAGTCGAATCAATGCACTGTTTCGCATACACGCCCTGATTGAGGATGCGATGACGTTAAGCCGTGGGTCCGGCAGCCGCAATCACAAAGCCGGACGCTTGCTCTGTGCCGGCGATCTGCCTAGCGTTGCGCCCATGCTTCCCCGCAATCGACGGCGTTTCATCAAAGAGACTGGTCTGGGCGTGGCCGTGCTGGCCTCGGTTCCCAAACTCGCCGCGGCGACGAAACCGCCCGCCTTCGGCCATCGCGAATTGCGCGTGCCGGGTGTTCACGCCTATGCGCTCCAAGAAAGCGTCGCGGCCGGTGCCGAGATCGAGTTTTGCGTCAGCGCCGACACGCCGTATGATTTCACCGTTGTGCGCCTGGGGCCTGATCCCGACAGCCCGGCTCGGGACGAAGTGTTGCACACCTTCGAGTCGGTAACGCCACGGGTGCAGCCCATACACCCTGGCTCGTGCGTCGTGGTCGAACGCGGCCTCACGCGTCCGCCGGAAGAGTTGACGATCGAGTGCTGGTTGCGGGCGTGGACGTTTGGCCGCTGGCAGGATGTGGTCGCGCAGATGAATTACCCGCTGAACTGCGACTTTGCGCTGGCCATTAGTCCCGAGGGGCGCGTCGGGTTTTACCTGGGTGATGGTGGAAAGTTTCAAGGCCACTGGGCGCTGACCGCGGACGCGGCGCAGCTCACCAAACAATGCTGGCATCATGTCGTGCTGACGCGCTCCGGCTTGCAGCGCCGCATCTGGCTGGATGGTGAACGTGTGGCCGAAGGCTCGGTGAACCCGCCGGTTGCAGGCGTGAACTGGAACGCGCCGTTGCGGCTCGGTGCCGGGGGAACGGAGGGCCGGACCGACGATCTTTTCGACGGTGACATGGCGATGCCGGTGATCTACTCGCGGGCGTTGACCGACGGCGAGATCAAGGAGCGGTTCGCACAGAAAGGGTTGGTGTCCGCCAAGGGAGAACACGTGCTGGCCTGCTGGC
>CAYXDZ010000680.1:0-1842 GCA_964463815.1 uncultured Verrucomicrobiota bacterium
GTGGCCGGCTTCACCCACACGGGCGAAACGCGTTTCAGGCCGTTTCCCTCTCACCTGGCCCCGTTGGGTCGGCGAAAAGAGGCGCGAAACTACCAAAGCGCCCGCCCTCGGCAACTAGATTCTGCGGGGAAATAAGTCAATAAACCGCGTCTGTTGATCACCCGACACCCGTAATCCGGAGCTTGCCGAACCTTTCCAGACAGTGAAACCGGCTACCGGACACATGGTGCCGTTGGTTCAACTTCGGGATAGTCCGGATTCCACAAGCCACTCGACTTCCAACGGACGCGGAACTCCGAGTGAACTGCCTGACCCTGATTGCCTTGCTCGAAAGCGGCCCCTTGCCACAACTATTGGTCCGCGCCCGTTTTCAGGGGTCAACTCAAAGTAATCGTCCCTTGGATCCCATGAGTGCGTAGGCGGCCAAACCAAGGAACGGAACCTGTGCCGGACCCCTCGAAAGTCCGCGACGCCAGTTCGGGGACCGTCGTAATAGTCATCAACCACATAAACCGGTTCAAAGTATTTTTTCATGACCAGCAATCCTACTGCTGACGGAGCCATGCTTCCCCTACACCTTCCCGATCCACTGCCGGTCCTCCCATACAGCCCGGATCGATGTGGCGTTCCGCGGATCGGCGAGGTGCTTCGTCGCCTTCAACAAGTTGCCCTTCCGCAAGGCGTGCCAGGCATCGCTCGCGTTGATGGCCACGTGCTGGAGGATGCTCGGGTCGCGGTAGCAATCGATCATGCACCGCTGGCAGCCGTCGCGGATGAGCTTCGTCGCATCGAAGTCGTAAATCTTGCACATCGGCTTCTCCCAAAAATGGCAGCGGTAAAGGTCGAGCTTCCAGTCGAGGTAGAAGTACTTGTGCCCGCCGAGGCAACTGAAAGTCTCTTTCTCCTTGCGCAAATGCCGCTGCATCTCGTTGAGGGACTCAGTCGGGTTCACCACCGGGAAGCCGCTCTTCGCCTTCATCCGCTTGATCTTCTCGAAGACTTCGATCAGCTCGTCGGGCGTGTAGCTCACGAGCTTCGAATCGCTGAAGCTGAGGTAACTCGACTCGAGCGCGGTGAGCGGATAGCTGAACGTGCAGCTCTTGAATCCGAGCGACTGGAGAAAGGCGGGCAGCTTTTCGTAATCATCGATCAACCGGCTGGCCGTGATGCTCGCCGTGGTCTGGATGCCGGCACCTTGGAAGAACTCGTTCGCGCGTTGGATCTTCCGGCACACGTCCGGCAGCCCTCGATTCTGCTCGTGCCTGGCGACGTCGTGCGCGTCGATCGACATGATCACGCTGCTTAAGCCGTCGTCGGCCAGACAGCGCATGTTCTCTTCGGTCCAGAGCGCGCCGTTGGTGCAGAGCATCGGATGGAGGCCGCGTTCGGCCGCGTATCGGACCATGTGCCGCAGATCGCGATGCGCCATCGGTTCGCCGCCCACGAAGAGCAGGTAACCGATGTGATTCTTCACGCAGATGTCGATGACGTCCTTCGCCTCCTGCAGCGTAACGCTCTTCCGCTGCTTCGGGTCAAACAGCGACCGCGCGAAGCCGCAGAAGCCGCAGTCCGCGTTGCAGATGTTGGTGATGGCAAACTGGAGGTAACCGGGCCCGCCGTGATCGAGCACTTCCTTGAAAAGCTGCCAGCCGCTCTTGCCCGGCCGCTTCACGGGGGGCAACGCTTCCCAACGCGCGGCGGGCATGGGCTCCGGCGTGAGCGGAGCCGGCGACGCGGCGGGGTTTTCGGCGGCAACGTTCATCAATTCGGGGTCGGATAGTGGCGGCGGCACCCGGAAGCGGCAACGATTGTTTGGCTTGGGGTGTATCGGTTCTGGATCTG
>CAYXDZ010000681.1:0-1820 GCA_964463815.1 uncultured Verrucomicrobiota bacterium
GTGACCTCCATGTCCTTGTACACGCCGAAGAAGTCGGGCATGTAGCCGATGACATGGCGGACGGCGTCGGCTTCCTTCACGACATCGTGGCCGAGCACGGCGGCCGAACCGCTGGACGGCGCGAGGAAGGTGGCGAGGATGCGGAGCGTGGTCGTTTTGCCCGCGCCGTTCGAGCCGATGAACCCGAAGAGGTCGCCCTGGTTGATGGTGAGGTCGAGGTTGTTCAGCGCGACCATCGAACCGTACACGCGGGTGAGGTTGCTGGTTTGGACGGCGGGAATGCTGGGTGGCGCGGCGTCGGGCATGGGTCAGTTCTCCTGGGGATTCAGCGGCACGACCAGGCGCAGGAGCGAGCTGCGCCCGGTGCGTCGGGGTTGAAATTGGTTCATCGCTTCAGCGGGCGCGTAATCCTCGCACCAGACCATGACGGCGGCGTGCCCGGTCGCGAGCAGCGGGGAGAGATCCAGCCGGCCGGGCGTGAGGAACTGGCCGGCATACTGGCCCCAGCCGGAGGGCCGGTTGGCGTCAATGTGGGCGGCGAGGGAAATGGCCATGCTGGCGGTGGCGGGATCGAGGTTGAAGCGGGCCTCATCGCTGCCGAAGCCCCGGTTGCGCTGCATGGCGGCTTCGTAGAAGAATATGCTGGCGGCGTTGACGAATTCATTGATCCGGGTGCCGCCGTCGGCCGGCAACGGGATGGCCGCAGTCTGGCGGGCTTCGGGGACGGTGAATTGATGGATGCGATCGCCGAGCGCGACGCGGGCGGTCGAGCCGGCGGGCAGGGTGTGGTTCGTGAAAACCATTTCCAGGGCGCTGCCGGTGCGGTGGGTGAGGCTCGCGCTGAACGGCAGCGGGCCGTCCTCGAGCCATTGCCCGACGAACACCTGGCTGGTCCACACGGGCACGTTCACCTGCGCTTCGTATTGATCGCCGTTCAAGGTCACCCGGCCGTCGGCGGCGCGCGTGGCGGTGGCCCCGGCGTATTCGTTGCGCAAGGCGGCGAAGCGCTGCCGGCCCCCGAGTTCGTAGCTGGCGTTGACCGGTGAATAGAGCGAGGCGTAGGTCGTGCCGCGCAGCTCGGCGGCGGTGCCTTTGGGGATCACGTCCACAATCTGCATTTCGTTCCACTCGGACTCCCCGGCGCGCAGCTTGTAACCGATCACCCAGATCAGGACGGAAAACAGGACGACGTAGGCGGGGAAGGTGATCCAGGTGAGCATCTGGCGGTTGATCTTCCTCAGCCACCATTGATCGAGCGGGCCGATCACCAGCAGGTAAACCACGAGCAGGCCGAGCAAGGCTGAGACGGGCAGCTTGCGAATCTGCCGGCTGTCCACCATCGCGCCAAACACGCCGTCCACGCCGGTCGAGCCCTGGTTGGGCGGGGGTTGGTTCTGGATCAACAGGCCCGGCACCCCGGCGACCCGCGCCCAGAAGTACGGCCGCAGTTTCCAGGAGCGGAGGGGTTCCAGTTCGGGGTTGAAGAGCAGCAGGGTGACTTTGCCGCGGCCCGCGGGCCGGCTCACGATCAGAGGCGTGCCGTCCGTCGCGAGTTCAACCCGTCCGCCGCCGGTCAAGTTGAGGCCGACGGCGCGGAGGCTGGTTTCGCTGAAGCCGGGCTCGGGGCGCAGGTTTTGGTAAACTTCGTCAAAAGCCGGCGCGGGCGTGGCCGCGGTGGGGGCCGGCCGGGAGCGCAGCCAACTGTCGAAGCTGTCCTTCACCGGAACCGTGCGCGGCGACCCGAGTTCGCCCGGCACGAGCGACTTGAGCCAGGGGACACCGGTGACATCGAGGAGCGCATCGACGCCGACGATCAGGTG
>CAYXDZ010000682.1:0-1814 GCA_964463815.1 uncultured Verrucomicrobiota bacterium
GGCCCCCTTTCCGCGCAAGGGTTTGAAAACATCCGCTTGCCGGCTGCGGGGGTATCGTTGTAAAGCTGCCGCCTTGTCATGGGCAAAGCACTGATTATTGCGGAAAAACCCTCGGTCGCCGGGGACATTGCGAAAGCCCTCGGGGGGTTCAAGAACGAGAAGGACTTCTTCGAGAGCGAGCATTATGTCGTTTCCTCCGCCGTCGGCCATCTGCTGGAGTTGACCGTGCCGGAGGAATTCGAAGTCACCCGGGGCAAATGGTCGTTTGATAAGCTGCCGCACATGCCGCCGCGCTTCACCCTCAAGCCCATAGAAAAGTCCGAGAACCGCCTCAAGGTGCTGCAACGGCTGATCAAGCGGAAGGATGTGGACACCATTATCAACGCCTGCGACGCCGGGCGTGAAGGGGAGCTGATCTTCCGCAACATCATCGCCCATACCAAGGCGAAGCAGCCCGTGAAGCGGCTCTGGCTCCAGTCCATGACGCCGGCCGCGATTCGCGAGGGCTTTGAACGCCTGCGCACGGATGAACAAATGCGTCCGCTGGCCGACGCTTCGGTCTGCCGCTCGGAGGCAGACTGGCTGGTCGGCATCAACGGCACCCGCGCGATGACGGCCTTCAACTCGAAGACCGGCGGCTTTCACCTCACCACCGTCGGCCGGGTGCAGACGCCCACGCTGGCGATTGTCGTCGAGCGCGAGGCCAAGATCCGCAAGTTCGTTGCGCGTGATTATTGGGAATTGCACGGCACGTTTGCCGCCGCCAAGGGCGAGTATCCGGGGCGGTGGTTCGACGAGAAGTTTTCCAAGGGCGACGGCAAGGACGCGGAACTGCGCGCCGAACGCATCTGGGAAAAGGAGAAGGCGGACGCGATCAAGGCAAAGTGCGAGGGCCAGCCCGGTGTCGTCACCGAAGAGACGAAACCCAGCACGTCGATGTCGCCGTTGCTTTACGATTTGACGAGTCTGCAACGCGAGGCGAACGGCCGCTTCGGTTTCAGCGCCAAGAACACCTTGGGACTGGCGCAGGCGCTCTACGAGAAGCACAAGGTGCTTACCTACCCGCGAACTGATTCCCGCGCGTTGCCGGAGGATTACATCGGCACCGTTCGTACCACGATGCAATCGCTTGGGGCCACGCAATACGCCCCGCTGGCCGGCAAGATATTGAGCGAGGGCTGGGTGCATCCCAACAAGCGCATCTTCAACAACGCGAAAGTCAGTGATCACTTTGCCATCATCCCCACCGGGGTCGCGCCGAAAAATCTCAGCGAGCCGGAACAGAAACTTTACGACCTGGTCACCCGGCGCTTTCTGGCGGTGTTCTTCCCGCCCGCGGAATTCCTGATCACCACCCGGATCACCCGGGTCGAGGGCGAGGCGTTCAAGTCCGAGGGCAAGGTGCTCATGAAGCCCGGCTGGCTCGAAGTCTATGGCAAGGAGGCCGCCACCGACGACACCCCGACCCTCGTGCCGGTCGAGCAAAACGAGAGCGTTCACACCACGGCGGTTGAGGTGAAGGCCAACGTCACCAAACCGCCGCGCTACACGGAAGCCACGCTGCTCTCCGCGATGGAAAGCGCCGGCAAACTGGTCGATGACGAGGAATTGCGCGAGGCGATGAGCGAGCGCGGCCTCGGCACGCCGGCCACGCGGGCGGCGATCATCGAAGGGCTGATCTCCGAACAGTACATTCTCCGCGAGCAACGCGAACTGCGGCCGACCGCCAAGGCTTTTTCCCTGATCACGCTGCTGAGCGGCGTGGGCTTCGAGACGCTAACCAAGCCGGAGTTGACCGGCAACTGGGAGTACCA
>CAYXDZ010000683.1:0-1812 GCA_964463815.1 uncultured Verrucomicrobiota bacterium
CGATGGGATTGGCCGAACCGTGCAAGAGGCTGGCGGCGGTGAGGCCGCCGGCGAGCTGCTCGTAAATCTGCGGCGACTCGGAGTTCACGACATCGCCGATGCGGACCATCGCGGTCGAGGGCAGCGTGCCTTCATTCACCGAGCCGAGGATGTAGCTGTGGTTGTGGGCGTCGATCAACCCGGCGGTGAGGTGCAGGCCGGTGGCGTCCACCTCGACGAGCTGATCCGGTGCCTTGAGCCGCACCGTGCCGGTTTCACCGACGCCGGCCACCTTGCCGCCGGCCAGCAGCAAATCCTGACCATGCAGGATGCCCTCGGGGCCGGAGGTCCAGATCGTGGCGTTGCGAAATAGCACTGCCGGCGGTGCCAGGATCGGCCCGCGTTCTTCCAGCGGACTCCGGGCCACGCGTGCGGCGGGCGGTTCGGCGGGCTTCTTCTCCTCCTTCGCCTTCTCGGGCGGCTTCTCAGCGGGGTCGGTCAACGGATGGTGCCGACCCTCGATCCACACCTCGCTCACCTTCGCCTCGGGATCGAAGTAGCTGCCGCGCACGACGGTGAGATTGGCCAACCGGCCGGGCGCGATGACGCCCAGTTGATCCGCGACACCGCTCCACTCCGCCGGCCGGGTCGTGAGGGCCGCGAGCGCGTCGGCCTCGCTCAAGCCCCGGTCGAGCGCGAGCCGGAGGTTCTTGCGGAAGCTTTTCTTGTCGCCGAGCGCGAACGTGGTCAGCGCGATCTCGAGCCGGTTCGAGCGCAGCAACGCGGGATTCTCCGCCGCCCAGTCCCACGCGCGCAGTTGGTCCAGCTCCACCTGGTCCCAGTCACTTTCCTCGGGCATTTTTGGTAGCTCGGGAAAACTCAACGGCACGATGAAGCGCGCTCCGGTGGCGGCCATGAGGTCGGGCCGGCGCCATTCCTGGCCGGAAGCCAGCAGCAGGAAATCGAGGTTGAACTCGCCGGCCAGCCGCGCCGCGCGGTCGGCCATCAACACACTGCCGGGCTCGAAGACCACCGGCTGCCGGCGGTTGATGGCCGGACGCAGGGCTTCCAACGATTCACTGAAACCCAGCACGGGATCGCGCCGGGGAGGATTCACGGCGGCCAGTCCGTCGTAGTGTTGCGCGTCGAGCAACGTCTGCCGGATCGCGGCGATCACGCCCATCAACGAGCGCGGATAAGCCGCCCCATCGGGCGAGGCGCTCGCGTCGAACGCGGCGTGTTGGAAGACATCCGCCCGAAGCACCGCGCGGTTCGGGCTGGTGTCGCCGAGCAGGGCCAGCGCGCTGGACCCGCGCAACACGCCTTCACTCGGCACGAAGTTCGCCGCCGTGAAGCCGAGTTCCCGCAACGCCTTCAGGTCACTCGCGGCCGGCGCCAGCGTTGGGGCGACGCGTTGTTCCGAACGGATCACGGCCAGTTCGCTGCCGGGGCCGGCCGCGCCGGGATCACGTTCACCACCGGGCACGCCAAAGAAGTTGATGCCGCCCGCGGTGAGGTCATGCGGCTGTTCCGCGACCATCTGAGTGCCGCTGGAATCGATGGCCTTGCCGCTGACCGGCACGTGCAGATCCAGGAAGCCCGCATAGACCGTGGCATTGGTCAGTTCCCAGACTCGGGCGTCCGCCGGCGGTTCAAACGCGGCCCCGACGGCGACAATGCGGCCGTCCCGGATGAGAACCATGCCGTTGGTGATTTCTTCGCCCGGCCGCGGAATCACCTTCGCGGCCTTGAGCAGATGCACGCCGGGCGGCAGCGGACGATGACCGGGGGGAAGCAATTGAGCCGCGCCCGACCCGGCAGTCAGGAGGCAGC
>CAYXDZ010000684.1:0-1807 GCA_964463815.1 uncultured Verrucomicrobiota bacterium
GATGCCGAGGGCAAGCGCGGCATCACCTTCGAGTTGAACGGCATGTCGCGCGAAACGCGGATCACCGACAAATCGGTCCAATCCAAGGCCAAGAGCCGCGAACAAGCCGACCCGGGCAACCCCCGGCACATCGGCGCACCGATCCCCGGCGTGGTGACCGCCATCGCCGTCAGCGTCGGCAGCAAGGTGGCGAAAGGGGAGAAGGTGCTCATCCTCGAAGCCATGAAAATGCAGACCACCATTTATGCGCCCGAGGACGGCGTGGTGGACCTGATTTCCGTGCAGGTGGGCGAGTCCGTCGAGAGCAAAGACTTGCTCGTGCGGTTGAAAGCGTGAGCAGCATGGCGTCACGACTCGGCATTTACGGTGGCTCCTTCGATCCGGTGCATAACGCGCATCTGCTGGTCGCCCAAGCCGCGTTGGAGGAATTGCAGCTTGACCGCCTGTTCTTCGTGCCGGCCGCGCAGTCCCCCTTTAAGCCCGGCTCCGAGCCGGCTCCCGCGAACGAGCGGCTTCGCCTGTTACGTCTCGCGCTCGCCGGTCGGCCCCGATGCGGGCTGGACGAACAGGAAATCCGGCGGGGCGGGGTTTCCTACACCATCGACACCGTCCAAGAATTTGAGCGATGCCACCCTGGTGCGGAGCTGTACTATCTGATCGGAGCCGATCACGTGGCCACCTTGCCGCAGTGGAAATCGGCCGACGAACTCGCACGCCGCGTGCGCTTCGTGGTGATCCCTCGTCCGGGCGCGGGACCGGTTAAATGGCCGGCTCCGTTCCAAGGTGTCGAATTGAAGGGCTTTCCGCTCGGGGTTTCCTCGTCCCAGGTCCGGGCACGGGTTCGGGCAGGGTTGCCCATTGATTTGCTCGTGCCGACCGCCGTCGCCGAGGCCATTCACAACAATCGGCTTTATCTTTAGACGACCCTCCCGCAGTCTCCCGCGACTAATGACTTCCCGACAGTTAGCCCAGTGGTGCGCCTGGTTCGCCGACAATCGCAAGGCCGAAAACATCGTGATCCTCGATGTTTCCAAGCTTTCGTCCGTGACCGATTTCTTCGTGATCGCGAGCGGCAGCAGCGAACCGCACCTGCGGGCGATCCGGGACGAAATCACCGACGCACTGCGCAAGGACTTCGACCTGCGCCCCAACGGGGTGGATGGCTCCACGCAGACCGCGTGGCTGGCCCTGGATTACTTCGACGTGATCGTCCACGTCATGAAGCCCGAGGCCCGCGAGCTATATGACCTGGAAGGTTTGTGGCGGGATGCTCCGCGCGTGAAGCCCCGCAAACCCGTGGGGGCCAAACGGGCTTCCTCCGCCACCGACCCGGAAGCAGAAGGCGAGGAGTGATTGATCAGAAGTTGAACGTGCGGGCGGGCACGACGATCGAGTCGAAGGGCCGCAGGTAGAAGGGGACTTGCTCGCCACCGCGGAAGGCGTTGCGCATGTCGATGACGAACGTGCGCTGTTCGCCCTGGAAATTCCGCACCACCGAGACGTTCTCCAGCTTCGCGCGCCGGGTGTCCGGTCCGCCGGCTTCCATGATTGCCTCCAGCAGGGTCAGCGGACGATCCATCGCGATCTTGGTTGGAGCCAGCACAGCCCCGGAAACGTAAATGACCGCCGAGGAGGCGACCAGGCTGACGTTGACTTCCGGAGTGGTCAACTGGCTGCCGAATTCCTCCAGCAACGCCCGCTCCAGCTCCGCGCGCGTCTTGCCCGTGGCGTTGACGGGATTGCCAAACGCGGCGGGCAGCCGCACTTCGCCGTCCACGGTGACCTTGACCTGGGCATTGAGCGTGGG
>CAYXDZ010000685.1:0-1804 GCA_964463815.1 uncultured Verrucomicrobiota bacterium
CATCATTTCGGGGTGAGGAGGTAGGCGTCACTGGGTAGCGCGAGGCTCCTGCCGAGCCGTGATCAATCGGGTGCCAAGGCTTGTCCGAAGGCTCGCCCGGCCTGGCTGTGGATCGCCTTCGTTCAACTTGACGTAACTCGTCCGCGCCATCGGATTCGCTGATGCGGACTTCCTGCCGCTGGTGCGTGTGTTCTCCGAATATTCGGAGACCGTTTTCGTTTATGGCTTCATCACCCGCCGGACGGCGCGCACCAAGGCGGCGGCTTCGGACTGCGTGCCGATGGTGATGCGAATACGGTCGCGAATCCCAGGATAATCAAACCAGCGCACGATCAGCTTCTGGTCGCGCAGTTTTTCCAACCAGGCTTTGGCGGACAGGCGCGGCGGGCGGGTGAGAATGAAATTGGTCTGGCTGGGGAACGTTTCAAATCTCAGGGCGGCCAGTTGGTCGGTCAACCACGCGCGGGTGGCCTTAACCTGGTTGAAGTTCCGCCGGTAGTAGGGCAGCGATCTCAGGGTTGCCTGGGCGGCGACCTGGCCCAGGCCGTTCACATTGTAGCTGTCTCGAATCTTGTTGAGCGCGGCGATCAGTTCCGGATGCCCCATGAAGTAGCCGATGCGCTGGAAGCAGAGCGAGTAAGCCTTTGAGAAGGTGCGCGACACGAGGACGTGCGGATGCTTGAGCGCCAGGGCAAGCGCGTGTTCCTCGGCGAAATCCACGTACGCTTCATCCAGCACCAGCACGCCCTGCTGCGCCGCGCAGAGCCCGTCAAGTTCACGCGTGGTGTAGCCGCGACCACTCGGGGCATTCGGAGTGGTGACCAATGTCAACGCCGCCCGGAAATCCCACTGCCGGCCGCGTTTCAATTCGGCGACAGAAGGGAGGCCAAAGTCCGCCGACAGCGGAACCGGGTTGCGAATCGCGCCGTGGATGTCTGTCAGCACCGGGTAGAGCGAATAGCTCGGCGTGAAGTATTGCACGGTGGCTTTTGATACCCGGGCAGGAGCGGAACCGGTGGTCGGCGATGTCAGGTCTTTGAATGAGGCTGCGGGTTCCACAAAGGCCCGGGTGGCGAGGGCCAGCAATTCATCCGAGCCGTTGCCGATGATGATGTTTTCCGGCGCGCACCCGTGCAGTTTGGCGAGGGCTTCGCGCAGAGGCTGCGCGGTGGGGTTGGGATACAGGCGCAGCCGGCCGTCCACGGCGGCTCGCACGGCTTGCAACACCTTGGGCGCGGGCGGGTAGGGGTTCTCGTTGGTGTTCAGCTTGATCAGCCCTTTGATATTGGGCTGTTCGCCGGGCACGTAGGCGCGGAGCTTCCGAACGGAAGGGCGGACGAAGGACAATGGTTTCATGCGTGAAATCTGAGCGGGCCGATTCGACGGGCGACTTCTCAACGAAGGCGCACTTCCGCGGAGCGTCCGTGGGCGTCGAGTCCTTCCATCGTCGCGAACTGCTGCACCGCGGCCAGGGATTTTTTCAAGGCCGCCTTCTCGTAGCGCACGACGCTGGTCCGGCGTTGGAACTGATCCACCGTGAGCCCGGCAAACGACGCGCCCGCGCCGCCGGTCGGCAAGGTGTGGCTGGGACCGGCCACGTAATCGCCGAGCACGGTGGGCGAGTGATTGCCCAGAAAGATCGCGCCCGCCGTCACGATCTTTTCCGCGACTTGGTCGGGGCGGCGCATCATGATCTCGCAGTGTTCCGGGGCCAGTTGATTGGCAAGGGCAATGGCGGCGGCGGTTGACTCCACCTGGATCAACCAGCCGTTGGCATCGAGTGCGCGCTGGATGAACTCGCGGC
>CAYXDZ010000686.1:0-1803 GCA_964463815.1 uncultured Verrucomicrobiota bacterium
GGCTCCCAAGCCCATCAGGTTACGTGCGGCAAACGGCGCTTTTTTAAGTATCATATGGCAGCATGGATTCCTTTCGTTCGACAACAGAGCGCAGTTTTCGTCACGTATCAACGGACATTTTGATCGCCGCGTGGTTGGAAAACTTCGTTCGGAGCCGGATGCAAAATGCTCGTGCAGGCTATTCAGTACCCCCGATCCTGGGTTTCTTGGTCACCTTTTTGACTTTCGCGGCCACGGATGGACGATGACGATGACCACTGTCCATTCGACCATGATGTCCGACGACCAACTCTGGCGGCAGTCCCGGGCGGGCGACCGCGAAGCCTTTGGGCAGATTGTCGAGCGTTACCAATCCCTGGTGTGTTCCCTCGCCTACAGTGCGTGCGGCAATCTCTCCCGCTCCGAGGATCTCGCCCAGGAGACCTTCGTGACTGCCTGGCAAAAGCTGGGCGATCTGCGGGAACCCGCCAAACTGCGCGCGTGGTTGTGCGGCATCGTCCGCAACCTCGCGGCCAATGCCGCCCGCCGCGAGCAACGTCGGGGTGGTCCCGCCGAATCCCTCGACCTCGTGGCCGAGCCGGCGACGATCGATGCCGACCCGTCCGCGCAGGCAGTCTCGCTGGAAGAAGAGACGCTGCTCTGGCGTTCGCTGGCGGGATTACCCGAAACGTACCGCGAACCGCTGGTGCTTTTCTACCGACAAGGCCAATCGGTTGCGGAAGTCGCGAACGCGCTCGAACTCTCCGAGGAAGCGGTGAGACAACGGCTCTCGCGCGGTCGCACGATGCTGCGTGAGGAAATGACCGCCCTGGTGGAATCGACTTTGACGCGCACGCGACCCGGCACCGCCTTCACGGTCGGGGTTTTGGTGGCGTTGCCCATGGTTTCCGCTTCCGCCGCGGGGGCGGCGCTCACGGCGGGCACCATCGCCAGCAGCAGTGCGGGCACCGCCGGAAAAGGCATTCTGACCAAACTGGGCTTGGGCGCGTTCATCGGTCCGCTGATCGGCCTGGGGTTTGCCTATTTAGGAACGAAAGCCGCGGCCTCCACGGCGCGGTCCACCGAGGAACGCGACTGTATTCTCCGCTACGCGCGCCGGATTACTGCCTATTGCTTCATCCTCAGCATTGGGCTGGCGGCGGTATTGAGTCAGGCGGGCAAATGGTACACCGCATCGGCGCCGGGGATCGTGGTCGGAATCGGTCTTTGGATCGTTGTGCTGGTCGGGGGAATCCTGCTGATTTGCCGGTGGATGGATCGCACGGTGAAACGCATCCGTACCGCGACCAACACCACCGACGAGGACTACGCCCGGCTGCTGGGCCTGCCGTTGTTCGCCATGGCCTGGGGCGGTGCCAGTTCGGATCGGTATCGCGCCCGCACCGTCTGCGGATGGATTGCAATTGGGGACATCGCGGTCAGCCCGTTGCTCGCCTTTGGTGGCGTCGCCGTCGCGCCGGTTGCCGTAGGGGCCATCACGGTGGGTGTGTTGAGCCTGAGTGTGTTTTGGGGTGTCGCGTTTGGCGGGCTGGCCATGGGCAGCCTGGCCGTCGGTTGGTGGGCGCTCGGTTGTGCCGCGGCCGGCGTGAAATGCGCGGTGGGCTTCGCGGCGGTCGCCCGGGATTACGCCGTTGGCCTGGTTACGAGCGCAAGCGAGGCCGGCACTGAGGCGGCGAAGGATTGGGTCAAAACCCGGTGGCTCGCGGATTTCAACGGCGTGATCGTGGACCAGATCCACTGGTGGTTGCTGGGCTGTGTGGCGTTTGCCCTGGTGCTCCGCGTCTGGTGCGACCGCCAGCAACG
>CAYXDZ010000687.1:0-1798 GCA_964463815.1 uncultured Verrucomicrobiota bacterium
CGCCGATCGTCCTGACTCAGTTGTCCTCGGTCGCCATTCAACCTGGCAATCCTTTTGGATTGCTGGGCGAGATGGTCGGCACACTGCCCCTGACCCACGAATGGTATCGCGATGGGCTGCTCGTGACCGGAGCCGTCGAACCTTTGCTGGCGGTGCGAGATCTGGCCGAAGGCGCAGCCCACGAGTACGTGCTCGTCACCTCGAACGTTTACGGCTCGGTCACCAATGGCCCGGCCCGCGTCGTGGTCGGCCGGCCGGCTACCTTGGGAGTCGCCGCAGATACTTCCGTCAATGGCTCGCTCACCGGCACCGCCGGCCTGACGTATCGCGTAGATTATCGCGACGGCTCCCCGGTGGAAGGAGCCTGGCAAACTCTGACCAATCTCACGCTGTCGGGTTCCAACGGAGTCTTCACCGATGTGCCGCCGACGAACCGTTTCTACCGGGCGGAACTGGTGCCCTGACGGGCCGGCCTTTCGTGACCCAATCTGCCCCTTGCCAGTCCGGTGACCCTGTGAAACAGTCGCGCCTCTTTTTGCTATGGCACACTTGAAATTGCACATCCCGGGACCGATCGAAGTCAGCCCCAAAACCTTCCAGGCCTTCTGCTCGCCGATGATCGGCCACCGCAGCCAGGGCTTCAAAGACCTCTACGCCAAGGTCCAGCCGCAGCTCCAGCGGGTCTTCGGCACGAAGCAGCTCGTTTACCTCTCCACGTCGTCGGCCTGGGGCGTGATGGAGGGCGCGCTGCGCAATCTTGTAGCGAAAAAGGTGCTGTGCTGCATGAACGGGGCGTTCTCGGACAAGTGGCTCGACGTGTCGAAGCGTTGCGGCAAGGAAGCCGAAGGCTTGCAGGTCGAGTGGGGCCAGCCGATCCGCCCCGAGCAGATCGACGCGAAGCTCGCCACCGGCCAGTTCGACGCGCTCACGCTCATCCACAATGAGACCTCGACCGGCACGATGAGCCCGATCACCGAGATCGCCGCGCTCAAGCGGAAGTATCCCGACGTGATGTTCATCGTGGACTCGGTCAGTTCGTGCTCGGCGATGCCGCTGCCGTTCGATGAACTGGGCCTCGACGTGTTGCTCACCGGTTCGCAGAAGGCGTTCGCGCTGCCGCCCGGCCTCGCGATGTTCGCCGCTTCACCCGCGGCGATGCAGAAGGCCGCCACGGCGAAGGATCGCGGCTACTATTTCGACTTCCTGGAGTTCGAGAAGAACGCGAAGGACCACATGACGCCCAGCACACCGTCGATCAGCCACATCTATGCGCTGTCGTCGAAGCTGGATGACTTCTTCGCCGAGGGTCTGGAGAACCGTTACGCCCGCCACCTCAAGCTCGCGAAGATGAGTCTCGAGTGGGCGGCGAAAAACGGCTTCACCTTGTTCCCCGAGGCGGGCTGCGAATCGGTCACGCTCACGTGCATCAACAGCGGCGCCAAGCCGGGCGGCCGCGCGGTCGATACCGCGCAGTTGCAGAAGCTCGTGAAGGATAGCGGCATTCTGATCGACGCCGGCTACGGCAAGCTCAAGGGCAAGACGTTCCGCCTCTCGAACATGGGCGATGAGACCGAGGCCACGATGCAGACGCTTTACGCCGCGCTCGACCAGGCGCTGGCAAAGCTGGGCTGACGCAGGTTGCGGGTGAGGCGTGCTGTTTCCAACGCCCGCTAGAAGACCGCCAGCACCAGTTCGGCATCGAACCACACGCCGTTGAAATCGAACTGCATCTGGCGTTCCTCGAGGTTGAGCCGGACTAAGGTCAGTTCGTTGCGGTTCGTGAGCAGCGCCAGCAGTT
>CAYXDZ010000688.1:0-1789 GCA_964463815.1 uncultured Verrucomicrobiota bacterium
GCGACGTCGATCTTCACAGGCGGCTTCGACAGATCCTTCAGATCGAAGACGTAGCGGGATGTCATCTTGGTGAAGAGCAGGTAGCCGGCGGTGGTGTGGTAAATGCCTTTGGGTTTGCCGGTCGAACCGCTGGTGTAGAGGATGAACAGCGGGTCTTCGCTGTTCATCGGCGTGGCCGGGCAGACGTCGGAGACGTACTCCAATTCGCGATGCCACCAGACATCGCGGCCTTCCTCGATGTGAATGTCGTGCCCGGTGCGGCGCAGCACGACAACCTTTTTGATCGTCTTCGTCAGAGAAACGCCTTTCGCATCCGTCAGCTTGAGCGCGTCATCGACGTTCTTCTTGAGCGGCACGATGGAACCGCGGCGATACCCGCCATCCGCCGTGATGACGAGTGATGCCCCGCAGTCCTGAATGCGATCCGCGACCGACTGCGCGCTGAACCCGCCGAACACCACTGAATGCACCGCGCCGATCCGTGCGCACGCCTGCATGGCGATGGCGGCCTCGGGCACCATCGGCAGATAGATCAGCACGCGGTCGCCCTTCTTAACGCCGTTGCGCTTAAGCACGTTGGCGAACCGGCAGACTTCGCGGTGAAGCTGGCGATAGGTCAGCACGCGTTCTTCGCCCGGTTTGCCGTCCGGCGCGGGTTCGCCTTCCCAGATAATGGCGGCCTTGTTCGCGCGGGCACCGTCCAGATGCCGGTCGAGGCAGTTGGTGCTGACATTCAGTTTGCCGCCGAGGAACCACTTCGCGTTGGGCGCCTTGAACTCGACCACCTTCGTGAACGGCTTGTCCCAGACCAGTTCCTCCTTCGCGCACCGGCCCCAGAACTTGTCCGGAGACTTGATCGACTGCGCGTAGAGCTTGCGATATTCGGCGAGCGACTTGACGTGCGCCTGCCGGGAGAATTCCTTGGCGGGCTTGAAGACGCGTTCTTCGTGGAGGACGGACGTGATGTTGGTGAGGGCGGCGGCGGACTTCGGCATAAATCGTAATCGGGTTCGCGGGTGAGTTTAGGAAGGGAGCGAGGGCCGTCAACGATTCTGTCCGGCGCGGACGGCTACGCCCCTTCCCCCGCCGGTTTCCGCTCTTGCCGGGGCACCGCGTTTCGGCAATCTCTCCCGCCATGAGTCCAACTGAAGCGATTGGCGAATTGCGCGCGCGGAGCAACGAGTTGTCAAAGGTCATCACCGCCATGCACCCGACGGTGAAGCACCTAGGGAATCCCGCCACCCAGGGTGAGATCGTGCGCGCCTTGTTTGAGCTGACGAAGCAGGTGGAAGTGGTGAAGAAACAATTGCTCCGGCTCGAAAAATCCGACGACTCAACGGTGCTGTGAAGTCGCCGTCAGCCGGCCCAGCGCGCTGGTGGCAAAGATGAGCGGGTAGAGGCGTTCGAAGTACCACAGGCGCGCGAAGTAGAGCCCGATCGGCGAAGGTGATCGCCACGCCCCGGCGGCAATCAGTTGCAGGAGCTTGTCCCGACCACGAGCCAGTGCCGGAGCTTGATCCGGAATGTCGGCCAAGGCTTCCACGGCGAGGGCGGTTTCCTCAATCGACACGGGGCAGTCGCGGTCACCGCCCCAACCGCCATCGGCATTCTGCGCGCGAACCAGAAACGCAACCGCCGCGCGACGCAGGTCATCATCGACAGCCACTCCCGTGCGCCCGAGTTCATTCAACGCAATCAACACCTGCGCGGTGCCGTACACCGGGTTTACATGGTCGGCGGCGTGTTCGTTGCCGAACCAGAGCGGAATCCACGCGCCATCCGCGCGCTG
>CAYXDZ010000689.1:0-1788 GCA_964463815.1 uncultured Verrucomicrobiota bacterium
CCGTGATGCTTGAGCTGTTCAAGCACGGCATCTTTTTGAATCCCATGAGCACGAAACTTTATGTTTCGCTGGCCCATGATGAATCGGCGTTGCAGGTCTTCACGCAACGCCTGGTCACCGCTTTGAACAAAACGAATCCCGTAGTTTGCGCCTGAGATGAGTTCCCCAACCACCACGCCGTTTACCGTCAACCAACGTGCCTATCGACCGCCCGCGCAACCCGTTGCCGTGATCTGTCTCGACGGGTCGGCGGATGAGTATCTTGACGCCGCGCTCGCTCGCGACTTGATGCCCAACCTGAAGCGGTTCGCCGTGACCGGTTGGCGCGGCTTGGCGCGCGCGGCGATGCCCACCTTCACCAACGTCAACAACACGTCCATCGTCACCGGCGTGCCGCCGGCGGTGCACGGGATGGGCGGCAATTTTTTTTACGACGCGGCGGCCGGTGAGGAAGTGATGATGAACTCCTCGCGCTTCGTGCGCGCCGACACGATTTTTCCCGCCGCGCAAAAGGCCGGTCGAAAAGTGGCCGTGGTGACTGCGAAAGAAAAGCTGCGCGACATTTTTGCGAGCGGTTTGATTGACGCGGGGGGCATCGCCTTTTCGTCGGAAAAGGCCCGGGAGGCGAAGCAGGCAACACACGGCATCGACGACGTGGAAACGCTGGTCGGCCCGACGCCCCACATCTACAGCGGCGACGCCTCGCTTTACGTGCTGCGGGCCGGAGTGCGTTTGCTCGAAGCCGGGCGCGCGGACTTCCTCTACCTGAGCACCACCGACTTCATGCAGCACGCGTATGCGCCGGAAGAACCGGAGGCGTTGGATTTCTATGCGGCCATTGACGTTGAACTGGGCAAACTGGCTGCCGCCGGTGCGGTCATCAGTATCACGGCCGACCACGGCATGAATGCGAAACAGAAAGCTGATGGCTCGCCGAACGTGACCTATTTGGAGACGGCACTGGTGAAACAGTTTGGCCCGGGCTTCCGCGTGATCCTGCCGATCACCGATCCCTACGTCGCGCATCACGGTGCGCTCGGCTCGTTCGCGCAGGTGCATCTGCCCACGGATCACGCATCACGCATCACGGTGACGGAGGTGGTCGAATGGCTTCGTACACTTCCGGGCATTACCGAGGTCCTCCCGCGAGATCAAGCCGCGCGCCTCATGGAACTGCCGCCCGATCGCATGGGCGATCTGGTCGTCGCCTCGGGCCGGGATGTCGTGCTGGGCCGCACGCCGGAGCACCATGATCTTTCGCAGCTTCACGGTGGCTTGCGTTCGCACGGGGGCCGCTATGAGGAAATGGTGCCGTTCATCTTTTCGCGTCCGTTGAATGCGGAATACGCACGCCGGGCGGCCGGTGATCCGCGCAACTTCCACATCTTCGATTTCACCCTGAATGGAACCCTGTGCTCATGAGAAAAACTCCCCGATTGCATTTTTTTGTCTGGCTGTGCGCCACGGTGGTTGGCGGTGGCGGTCTCTTCGCGCATCCGGACAAGATTGAGAAAGATCTGCTGCTCCACTTCGCCACCGGCACCCACCCGGTGGCGAATGGCGAGTTGGCGGACCTCACCCACACGTTGAGCGCGAAGGTTCACGGAGGCCCGGTGTTCACCAACGTCGGTCCCGCGCGCGCGCTGGTGTTTGATGGTTACACGTCCTGGCTGGAAGCGGCCGGAAACCTGGCCGACGCAGAAAAGGTTCTACCCAAAAAGGACTTCACAATCGCCGCGTGGGTGTTCCTCGAGGACACCCGCAATGACGGCGGCATCTGCGGCTTCA
>CAYXDZ010000690.1:0-1771 GCA_964463815.1 uncultured Verrucomicrobiota bacterium
ACCGCCGGGCACCCTTTCTTTTCTTCAACGGCAACACTTTTGCCGACATCGGCCGGCAGTTAACAGGATTGCTGCTGGCGGATCTGCCAACCGGCCGACGACGTGAAGCGGCGTCGGCCGTTGCCCACTACATCGCCGGCGTGCTGGATCGCGAAGTCATGGTTGAAGTGGTGCGAAGCCTGTGCATGTCGGCGGATTTCCGACCCGGCGATCGCATCAAGACCCTGCGCGGCTCAACCCGCGGCGTGATCGTGCGGTTGCAACCCGATGGCAAAGTTGTGTGGCGACCGGATCGCAGCTCGGCGGAGTTGATCGCCCTGCCGGAAAGCCTGCTGCGGGAAAGCGGTTGAGCCAACGCATCCGGTTCGCGTTCACCCTCCGCTGAAGTTCAATCAGCCTGAATCGAGTACATCTCCCGCACCGCCTCCGGCAACGGCTCGGCCCGACCCGAGGCGAGGGTTGCCAGCGTGTAATCACACCAGCCGTGACAGCTCTGCTTGCGGTCCGGCCGGCGCAGGATTTCAAACCACACCTTCACGCCGTCTTTGAAGAAGTCGGCGATTCGTGTCCGGACGATCATGCTGTCACCCAGCTTGAGCGGCCGCTTGTACTCGATGAAGGAACGTCGCACGACCCAGCCGAGACCCTGCCGGAGGAATTCATCCATCCCCATGCCGTAGCAACGCTTCATCTGGTCGAACCGCGCCGCCAGCACGTAGTCGAGATAGCGCGTGCTGTGGACGTGTTGAAACAAATCCAGGTCATCCGGCCGTACGGCCAGCTCCGTCTCGAAGATCGCTCCGGGATAATTCATGCGTGGACGGCAGCCTATTCCGCAGCGGGCCGGGCGCAAAGCGGGAATCCGGCTGCCATGGGAGCCGCCCTTGTCATCGGCGATGCGGTTCCGCATTCTGCCGGCATGTCGATTGCCGAGAACATAGGTGCCATCCGGGCGCGCATCGCCGCTGCCTGCGCGCGATCCGGTCGGGCTTCCGGGGAGGTGCTGCTCCAGGCGGTTAGCAAAGGCCAGCCGGTTGAGGCCATCGAACAGGCCGCGGATGCGGGCCTGCTGGTTTTTGGCGAAAGCAAAGTGCAGGAGGCCAGGGCCAAGATTCCCTCGTGTCGCGGATCATTGACCTGGCACATGATCGGCCACCTGCAGACGAACAAGTGCCGCGAAGCCGTGCAACTGTTTTCCATGATCCAAAGCGTGGACTCCCTGCATCTCGCGGAGGAACTCAACCGGCGTTGCGAACAGGCGTCCCGCACCATGCCCATCCTGCTGGAAGTGAACGTCGCCGGGGAGGCGAGCAAGTTTGGCTATGCGCCGGCCCGGTTGCTCGAGGAACTGGCGGCGCTCAACGCCCTGCCGCGCATCGAGATTCACGGTCTGATGACGATCGCGCCGTACACCACCGTCGCCGAGCAGGCCCGGCCTTTTTTTCGGGAACTGGCCGGCCTGCGCAAGCGCTGCGAGGATCAGTTGGGTGTGCCCTTGCCGCAGCTCAGCATGGGCATGAGTGGCGATTTTGAAGTGGCGATCGAGGAGGGGGCGACCCTGGTGCGGATTGGCACGAGCCTGTTTGGTTCCCGGGAGCGGACCAGTGCTTGAACCAGCGAAGTGCTTGACGGCGTTCGCAAAGAACCTGAATTTATAGGCGTTCGCCCCTTCGAGGACGGACACTGGATGGCGGGGTAGCCAAGTGGTAAGGCACGGCTCTGCAAAAGCTGCATTCGTCGGTTCGATTCCGACCCTCGCCTCCATCTCTAA
>CAYXDZ010000691.1:0-1769 GCA_964463815.1 uncultured Verrucomicrobiota bacterium
AGGCCGGCGGTATTTGTCAAATTGCCGATGAACCGGCGCACCGGCTTGGGGAATTCCCTCACGAGCGTCGGGGTTGCAACGATCTGGCCGTCGCGCGCCAGGATGGGCTGCTGATAAACATCGATCACTTCCAGTTGCCAGTTGCCCTTGAGTTCCGTTGCGCACAGCTGGCGGGCGCGCAGGATGGCCCGGCGTGAACGGTCGGTGGCCCCCGCCACATACAGGCGCAGGATTTGTTTGTCCGTGCCGGTGGCGTTCGCGGCCTTTTCAAAGGCCCGGGTCGCGCGACTGGTCTGGCTTTTCTTTACGGGCATACGTCTCGGTTAGGTTGGAGGGCGCAAATCCAAGCCGACGAGCACGCGCTCGGTGTTGGAGAGGTCGCCAATGATCTTTCGCACGGGGTGCGGCAGCTTGCGCACCAGCGTGGGGATGGCGAAGATCTGGTCGCCTTTGGAAAGCTGGGGTTGCTCCACCAGATCAATCACCTCGATGTGATACCGGCCTTTGAGGTGGTGTTCGCAAATCTGCTTCAGATTCGAAAAAGCCGTGAGCGATTTGGGCGTCTGTCCGGCCACATACAGGCGCAGTTGCCAGACTTTGGCGGGTCGGTGTGGGGCGCGGGTTTTGATCCGCTGCACCGTTTTAGTTTTTATCATTGGTCTTTCCTCCGTTTGGATTTGCCTCGCGGGCTGGCCGGCCGCGCCTCATCCGGCTGGCGCAGGCGGCCCGCTTCAATCCGCTCGGTCGTCAGGAGGCGCGTTTGGGTGTCGACCTGCCCGGCCATGCGCCGCAGTTCCCCGGCTTCAATTTCGTAATCGGAACGCAGCCCGGCGATCTGCTGTCCGATGGCCGTGCATTTGCGCGCCGATTCGCGCTTGCGGCGGGCGGCTTCCTGCCGGCTGGCCAACGCCTCGGCTTTCTCACGGGCGGCCTGCGCCGCACGCGCCGCGCCGGTCAGGACGCCGCTGGGACCGGTATAAGCATCCACGAGGTCAATGCCCCGGTTGGAAATGAGGAATTCGCGAATCTGATTCGAGTGCGCCATGCCCCGCGCCTTGAGCACGTACAGCACGCGATTGCGTTCGCCGTTGCCCTCGAAGTCCTGTACCAACAGCCAGGCGTCCATGAGCGAGGACATCGCGATTTCACTTTGTTGTAGCGCGTGGCCGCCCTGCGTCAGGCTGGTGAAGAGCTAGGTGATCTGGCCGCCCTTCAAGAAATCAATCAACCGCGTCACCATTCCCTTGGTTTCGTAGTCGGTGCCGGCGGTCAGCAGGCTGGTAATCGGGTCCACGATGACGACGGCCGGCTGAAACGTGGCGATCTCCTTGAACATGATGGCCAGGTGCATTTCCAAACCACAGAGCGTGGGGCGCGCCGCGTGGAACCGGAGCAACCCGCGCCGCACCAGCGGCTCCAACCGCAGCCCGATGGAACGCATGTTGCGCACGATCTGATGGGGCGATTCCTCGAACGAAAAAAAGAGGACGCGATCCCCGCGCGCGGCGGCCGCCTGGGCAAAACTGGCGCCGACGCTCGTCTTCCCGGTGCCGGCTGTGCCCGTGAGCAGGATGCTGCTGCCGCGAAAGAAGCCCCGGCCGCCCAGCATCGCGTCGAGCCGCGGGATCCCGGTGGAAATCCGTTCACGCGACACCTTGTGATTCAGTCCCACCGACGTGATGGGCAACACGCTCAGGCCCCTGTCGCCGATGAGGAAGGGAAATTCATTGGTGCCATGGAGCGCGCCGCGATACTTCACCACCCGCAGA
>CAYXDZ010000692.1:0-1767 GCA_964463815.1 uncultured Verrucomicrobiota bacterium
GAGTCCGGGAATTGTTTGATGAGTTGCTCCATGATCGGCTGCGCCTTGGCCGGTTCCTGCTTGGCGAGGTGCAACTGGGCCTCCAGCAGGCGAGCATCAATATTGTTCGGATCCCGGGTCAACACGGCATTCAACTCGGTGCCCACGGCAGCGTGGTCGCGATCCGCAAAGGCCAGTTGCGCCTTGCGCAGGCGGCCGGGCACAAAGTCCGGCGCGCGGGTGATGACTTGATCCAGGTGCGCGCGCGCTTCGTTGGTGGCCCCGCGTTGCAGGAGGTAATTCACGTATTGAATCTGCCGCGTGGAGCGGGCGGGAGACAGTTCGGCAGCCCGGGCAAAAGCCGCTTCCCCGGCCACCTGGTTGGTTTGCGTGAGCAGAATTCCCGCGAGCACGTATTGCGCGGCGGCCGAATTGGGATCGGCCTCAACCGACTTGCGCACCAACGCCAGTGCGCCATCCAGATCGCGACTCTTGAGCGTTACCACCGCCTCGGCCGTGTCGTACACCGGCAGGTCGCCGTGTTCCGCGCGCAGCCTGCCGAGCAGTTGCCGGAACTGGGTGGATGAGTCTTCATCGTTGGCGAGATCCGCCAGCAGCAAGATGGCCTCTTCCAGCTTGGGATCGGCTTCCAAGGCTTTCATCGCGCTCTCGCGGGCCTCCTTCAATCTCGAGGCATTCTCCTCCGGGGGGGCGTCCCGTCGTTGGCTGGCAGCCAGCAGCACCCCCAGACGGGCCGAAATGCGGGGGTCCGTCGCGCCCAAGTTGCGCGCCTGTGCCAAGACGGCACCCGCCTGAAGCACCATGCCGTTCTCGAAGAAGATGTTTCCCAACTGGGCGACGGCGTGCGTGTTCCGCGGATCAAGCTGAACGATGTTGAGGTATTCGATGCGCGCCTTGTCGTAATCTCCCTCGGCAAAGAAAGCGTCGGCACGGGTGGTATGGCGGGCGAGCTTGTTCTCCTGCGAGCAACCGGTCACGAGTACCGCGGCAAAGCCGAGGAAGGCCAGCGCCGCCACCGGGCGAATGGCGCGGGTGCGATGGATGAGATTCATAAGATTATCAATCATGATGAGGGATCGAACTGTTCACCGCCGGGAGACTCAAGCCAATTCACGCACGACTGCCGGCCGGTTCCGGCGAGTCTGGGTTGGCCCCGTTTGAGGTCACTTCGCGGGCCGCCCGCTTGCGCTTGTCCCAACGCCGGAACAGGAACAACAACACAAAGAGCGGCACCAGCGACAGCCCGAAAAACACCGGCCCGCCCCGGTGATGGATCGGCGAATGAATCATCTCCGGGCCGTACTCGATGCACAGCCAGCCGATGGTCACGATCCGAAAGGCGTTGCGCGCGATCCCCAGCGGAATCACCAGCGCGCTGAAGAACGCCCGCTGCCAGGGGTTTTTCAAAAAGAGGTAGCCGGCAATCAAGCTCGTGATGAACAGCACCAGCGTCGAGCGGATGCCGCTGCATTCCGGGGCGACCTGGAGCGTGATGTTGGGCAGTTGAAACAACAGTCCCTGGCGCAGGAAAGAGGCACCCGTCCAGGCGAAGAACCACGCCGACACCTCGGCGGAGGCATGTTGCAGGCCGATTTCGATGCCGTGAACCCAGGCCGGCGGAAGCGGCACCATGAACACAAGAAAAGCGGCGGGAAATACGATCTGCCGCATGAACCCTGCGCCCAATTGCCAGACCGCCACCGCGTTCACGGCCGCAATCCAACCCAGAAGTTGCAGGCCCAACCGGGAAACCGCCCCGCCCTCGGT
>CAYXDZ010000693.1:0-1766 GCA_964463815.1 uncultured Verrucomicrobiota bacterium
CAGTCCGGACGCCTCGGCGCGGCCCGTCAGCGCGGCGTCGGGGTCGAACACCGCCGGCACGCTCGCCGGGGTCGCCAGCAGGATCCCGAGCGCCCCGGCAATCAGCCAGCGCCGCGCGGAGGCGCGGCTGCCGGGCGAAGCAACCTCGGGGCGCGGCGGAGACGGTTCTGCAACGTGCGGTGTCATCGGGGTCGGCAACGGCCGACCCGTAGCAATGGTTCCAGGCGCCCGGAAAATGCCCTATTGCGGCGGAAATCGCCTTTAACAGGCTGTTGAAAAACCCCATGCCTCTCGTCTCGCGGCATGATTCAATCGGCCGTGGTGTTCGGGGCCGAGGGTGCTATGCGGGGAACGGACAAACGGTCGGGGGAGCTGTTCTCCTACGTCGATCTTGAGAAGCGGGTGCGACCGGATCACCCGCTGCGTCCGATCCGGGAGATGGCGAACGCCGCGTTGACGAGCCTTTCGGGCGATTTCGCAGGTCTCTACTCCGGGGTGGGGCGGCCGTCGATCGCGCCGGAGATGCTGCTCCGGGCCATGCTCTTGCAGGCGTTCTACTCGATCCGTTCCGAGCGCCAGTTGATGGAGCGGTTGGAATTCGACCTGCTGTTCCGCTGGTTCGTGGGGCTTACTGTCGACGCTCCGGTTTGGGACCACTCGACCTTCTCGAAGAACCGCGATCGGCTTCTCGAAGGCGACATTGCCGCCAAATTTCTGACCGCCGTGCTGGCCCAGCCTCGCGCGAAGCGCCTCCTGTCCAGCGAGCATTTCAGCGTCGATGGCACGCTGATCGAGGCGTGGGCGTCGATGAAGAGCTTCAAGGCCAAGGATGGCAAGGGCGGCGGCGGCGAGGGAGGCGGCGGCCGCAACGCCTCAGCCGATTTCCGGGGTGAGAAGCGGTCCAACGAGACCCATGCGAGTACGACCGACCCAGACGCCATGCTCTATCGCAAGGGACCGGGGATGGAGGCCAAGCTCTGCTTCATCGGCCACGGCCTGATGGAGAACCGCTCGGGTCTGATCGTCGACACCCGCATGACCCGCGTGTCGGGCCATGCCGAGCGCCTGGCGGCGCTGGACATGATCGAAGCCTGGGCCGATCGTCCGCGCGCCATCACGCTGGGGGCGGACCGAGGCTACGATGCCGCCGACTTCGTGGAGGAACTGCGGACCCTTAACGTCCGGCCGCACGTGGCCAGGAACACCAGCCGACGGCGCTCCGCAATCGACGGCCGCACCACCCGGCATCCCGGTTACGCTGCCAGTCAACGCATCCGCAAGCGCATCGAGGAAGCCTTCGGCTGGATCAAGACGGTGGCGGGGATGCGCAAGACCAAGCTGCGCGGCCTCGCCAAGGTGGACTGGGCCTTTGCCTTCACGGCCGCCGCCTACAACCTGGTGCGGTTGCCCAAGCTGCTGGCGGTGTCGCCATGACCATCCAGCCCGAGCTTCGCTCTGAGATCAAATGCCCGCACTGCGGCCATCGTAAGGTCGAGGAAATGCCGACCGACGCATGCCAATTCTTCTACGCGTGCGAGGCTTGCCACACCCTGCTGCGCCCGAAGCCGGGCGACTGCTGTGTGTTCTGCTCATACGGCTCGGTGCCCTGCCCACCGATCCAGCTCGAGCGCCAGGGCGGCGGCGAAGGGTGCTGCCGTCGCTGAGCGGTAGGAGACTTCTTCAACAGCCTGTTAATGGTGAACGTTTTTGGGGAGAGTAGACATTGGCGACGATTCCAGGTGGGCTTTTTGACAACCCGACGCAAA
>CAYXDZ010000694.1:0-1760 GCA_964463815.1 uncultured Verrucomicrobiota bacterium
AGGCGCTCGATCAACGCGTCGCGCTTGCTGCGTTGATCACGCGGGTTGGCCAGGAACTCGCGGACTTGATCGGCGGTCGGCGGCAGGCCGGTAAGATCCAGCGTGACGCGGCGGATGAACTCATCGTCGGTACAAAGCTCGCTCGGCAAGATCTTCATCCGCTGCCATTTGGCGGCAACCAGTTCGTCGATGCGATTGTTCAGCGGCGGTGGCTGCCAGGCGAAGCCCGCGCGGTCGCCCATGACAGTCAACGTCGTGGCCGCGTAACTGCCTTCGTAGCGGGCGAGAATCGGCGCTTCGCCGCGGCGCAGCGTGGTGATCAAGCCGCGCTCGTCGGTGGCCGCAACATCCGTGTTGCCACTCTCGATGAACGCTTCACTGGTCACGTCGCGCGTGGTGGCATCCGTGTACGTGGCCACGATGCGAACCTGTTGTTTCGCACCGATCTCCTGCACCGTCGGGTTTTCGGGGAAGACGGCGATGCTCGTGACGCGCGGCGCGGCCAGGTCCAGCTTCGCGCCATCGGCGATCCACTGGCGCATGATCGCGTAATACTCCGCGTCGGTGGTCGTGCGTTGACCGCCCTCGTGCGGCACGGCACCCGTCGCCTTGAGCAGCATCAGGCTCTCGTCGGGGGCGGCGAGGTTGACGCGACGCGACGCGAGATCGTCGGTGAACGCGCGCACATCAAAGATGGGATCGTAACCGCGCAGCGACAGCTTGAAACCTTCCTTGCCGGCCTGCGCCCCGTGACAGGTGCCGGCGCTGCAGCCAAGCTTCGACAACACGGGATTCACATCCCGGATGAAGTCCGCCTTGAACTCGGCGGCAAAGGCGGACAGATCGACCGGCAAGCTGGTGGACTTACCGGCATACGTCGCGAGCATCACCCCCCGGCCCGGCAGCGCCGCGGTGAACCGGCCGCGCTTCGACACCCGGCCCAGATCATCACTGACCTCGAACGTCGCCAGGCGGGTCACATCGACCGTGTCGCCGTTATCGAGCGTTGCGGTGATGAGCAACTGCACGTGCTCGTTGCGATTGGCCACAATGACCTTTTCGGGCTGCGCCGACAGCGAAACAACCTTCGCGCCTTTCGGCAGGCTCTCCGGCTTCAAGTCGTTCGCCACGAGCGTCGCGAGCGAAGGCCGGTCCACGATGGCCGGCGTGGCGGTCGCATCATCCGGCGTGACCGGGGCAACGGTGAAAACCAGCTCCGGCAGTCCGCTCTCGACATTGATGCCCAGAATCAATCCGGTGCTGGTGCCGGCCGCCAGGCGTTTGCCGTCGGGACTGAAGCTGATCGCATAGACCGCCGCCGGCACCGGAAACGAATGAACGAGTTTCACGCCGTCCGTGGTGAACTTCTCGATGGCCTCGCGTTCCTCCTTCGAGTAGCCGCCGCTGGTTTTCTCATACGCCTTGAGCAGCACGTCAGGAATCTTCGGATCGTATTCGGCGGCGTAGAGGTTGATCAAACCCCGGCCGTCGAGGCTGGCGGCGGCGGCGATCAGGTTGCCGTCCGGCCGGAAATCGACGCTGAAGATCCGGCCTTCCATCGCGGGAAACTTGCGCAGCAGGGCGGCGTTGTCGCCGATCTTGCGCGCCGCCGTGCGGAACACTTCGTAAATCTGCGGCACGCCGTCCGCGCCGCCGATCAGCACGTTGTCCCGCGTGGGATGCCGGGCGATGCTGAGCAGTCCGCCGCGCAACGCTCCGGGCGTGATCGAGGTGAGGTTGTCCACAAACCGCTGCGTCGG
>CAYXDZ010000695.1:0-1752 GCA_964463815.1 uncultured Verrucomicrobiota bacterium
CCGAGCCGCTTGGAATTGTTCGGGCCATCCGGAACGACCGCGCGCTTCGGTGCGGAGACGCCCGTGCGTCGCCACGAAGTTCAGGTGTCCGGCCTTGACCGCGATTCCGAGTATCGCTTCCGCGTGCGCGCGCCGGATCTCAACGGCCGCGAACACGCCACGCGGCGCTACGTGTTCGACACCTCGTTCTACTATCAACCCGTCGCAGTGCCGGCCGCTGCCGACGCGACCGCGGTTCAGTCGGAAGCCGCCACGACCGCCCGGCAGTTGCTCGAACGCAGCGGCGTGCGTCAAGGCTGGGGCGTGGTGCTGGGCGCGCACGACGGCCGGGTGGCCCTGGAACTGGTCCGGCAAAGCGAACTCAAGCTGGTGATCGTCGAGGCGGATGAAGCGAGGGTCGCCGCCACGCGCCGTTTGCTGGCTGAGGCCGGCGTGTATGGCGTGCGCGTCAGCGTGCAGCACCTCGCGGGCGACGAACTTCCCTTTGGCACCTTCATGGCGAATCTCGTCGTCTCGGAGTCGGCGCTGCACACGGGCGAGCCGCCGCGCTGGTCGGCGGCGGAAGTGCATCGTCTCGTGCGCCCCTCCGGTGGAGTGGTGTTGCTGGGTACCAGTGCCGCTGACGTCCCGGCGGCGCACGTTGCGGCGTGGAATCAATGGCTGTCCAACAGCGAAATGCTGGCGGGCTCACGCGATGCCACCGGCGGCTGGTGGCTGCGCTACGAGCGCGATCGCCTGCCCGGTGCCGGCGACTGGAGTCATCAGTACGGCAGCGCCGACAACACCTCGACCAGCCTCGACGAGCATGTCAAAGGCGACCTCGAGGTTTCCTGGTGGGGCGATCCGGGTCCGCGGCCGATGCCGGATCGCGGCCCGCGCAATCCCGCGCCGTTGAGCGTCAACGGCCGGCTCTACATTCAGGGCGACCGCATCCTGTTCGGCCTCGATGCCTACAACGGCAGTGTCCTGTGGTCGGTGATCGCGCCCGAGGTGCGGCGCGCGAACCTGCCGCGCGATTGCAGCAACACCGCCGCGGACGACACCACACTGTACGTCGCGCACAACGAGTATTGCCTGGAGTTCGACGGCCAGACCGGGGCGCGCAAACGGCGGCATGCCGTGCTGCCGGACGATGCGGGCGAACAGAAGTTTGACTGGGGTTATCTTGCGATTGTGGAGCAACACCTGATCGGCAGCCGGGTGAAACGGGAATCCCGTTACCAGGGCGACGACGGCGAATGGTTCGAAGATTATCACCCGGACCAGGTCAGCCGCGTGGTGAGCGAATCGTTGTTTGCTTTCGATGCCGCGGGCGACGGCGAACGCTGGGTGTATCGCCGCGGTGCGATTCTCAACTCCACCATCACCATTGGTGATGACATGATCTTCTTCATCGAGAGCCGCAATCCGGCCGCCGTGAACGCCACCACTGGCCGGTTGAGTCCGGATGTGCTGACCGACACCCACCTGGTCGCGCTCAACCTGCGCACCGGGGTGCAGCTCTGGGAACAAGCGCAGGACTTCTCGCAACTCCAGTTCATGACCTACCTTGTTTACAGCGAGAACACCGTCGTCGCCACGGGCACCGACAAGGACAAGAACTTCCACACTTACGCCTTCAGCGCGCCGTCGCCGCTTTCCGAGGAAGCCCAACCGCTGCGGCTCGGCGGCCAGGCGCTCTGGTCGAACAGCCACAAAGAAGACAAGGGACATCACAGCGGCCATCTGCAGCATCCGGTCGTGGTCGATGGG
>CAYXDZ010000696.1:0-1751 GCA_964463815.1 uncultured Verrucomicrobiota bacterium
TCCATGCGCTGGTAGTCCAGGTTGGTGCCGACAAACGAGCCGCTGACGGGCATCGCCTGGGCCGGTTCGCGGGCGACGGCGGTGCGGACGTGCAGATCGGCCGCCAGCGCGCCGATGGTGGGATCGAATCCCTTCCAGCCGGCACCCGGCAGATAAAGTTCCGCCCACGCATGCGTGGCGTCGGCAACCACACCGTAGTTTTCCTGATTCCCGCCCCGGCACAGGTAGCCGCTCACAAACCGGGCGGCGACGCCCATCTGCCGGGCGGCTTCCATCAACAGCAGCGCGAAGTCGCGGCAGGAGCCGGAGCGCCGGTTTAGCGTCGTGCCCGGAGATTGCACGCCCGGTTCCTCGCGGCGTGTGTATTGGAAGAACAGCGGAACGCAGCGCGTGAGGGCGGTGAAAAATTCGAGCGTGCCCGCGGTGCCGTTCGCGCTCAGGAACGGGCGAATCCACTGGGCGACGGCGCCCGTTTCCTGGGGATGAGCGATCTGCCTGCACGGGGCGAGATCCGGAACTTCACCCGCTTCATATTGGAACGGCAGCGTGCGCGCGTACGGTTCCAGCGAGAAATCGAAGGGGTTGGTGTTGAACTGCTCGACGGTCAGCGTGCTGTGGAATTCGAGCTGGCTGGCGGGTTCCGGAAACTCCACCAGGGCCACCGAGTTGCCGAAGACATCGCGCCACCAGCGCACCTTGTGGTTGGGGGCGATGCGCAGGCCCGACTGCCGGATCTGCACGTCATGCCCCTCGATGGCCCGGACCAGCAACCGGTGCGGGCCGAACCGGACCGGCTGGCGGTAAAAATACGAGGTCGTGTGGGCAATGCTCAACAGCATGGTGGCAGTCTGCGCGAGAAGCCCGCCGCTGACAAACCTGTCTTTTCCGGCCGTGCCGGCGCCTACGCGGGACAGGTTTGCAAACTTGTCCTACCCTGGGCGGCTTGCGGCGGACGTGACGTCCAGAAGGCGAGTTGGGAAAGGCCAGGTGGCGGCCACGCTATCGTCATCCACCAATCTTCCCGCGGCCGGTTGCCTTGGTGCGTTTACCTAGTGATCTGAACCGTCCAACTGCGCAGCGGTGGGCGCGTAGCCGTTGGAACGTCTGATGGGCCCACAAAATCATGGCGTCATCCTGATCTCCGTCGCAGGAAAAACAAACCGCACAAACGCGGAATCGTCCGACCAATAAATGACAGTGTGGCTGGAACGAGAGCCAAAATATGGGCCGGGAATCGGATCGGTAACGAGCCGCTGGGAAGAACCGCCAGTGACTCTGAACTCAAACCACTGCCGCTGATGTCCGAAATAACTCTCATCATACCAGTCGGTGACGTGCGCTTCATATCGACCATCCGGTGACTTCTTGGACTCGCCAGTGCCAATCGGGTAAGCCATCACCTGTAAGGCTCGTCGGCCTGCACAGAAAGCAACAAGCACTCCTACTACAATCAGACAACCGATGACGAGAGTGCGTGCGCGCACGGTCGGCAAAACCAGACGGATTCTCATATACCAAGATCCAAGCGGAGTAGCGGTGAACATGCCCAACTGGCGCACTCTGACAACTCGCGGCACTATTTGAACTTCAAATCAGTCACAGAAGTTGCATGCCGGTCAAATACGGCACGCACCAGGTCTCGCTTCCTCGGCAAAGCCTGATCAACCGGCAGTTCGCCACACATCTCCGCGATTGTTGGGTCAGCTCCCGAACTCAAGAGTAGATCGAGCACTTCAAGGTGCCCGCATCTT
>CAYXDZ010000697.1:0-1743 GCA_964463815.1 uncultured Verrucomicrobiota bacterium
CTCATCAATTATCAGGACCCGCTCGACCGGCCGAGGGCGAAGCTGACCGAGCAGTTTGCCTATTACACGCACCTGGATCCGGACCAACCCGTGCATCGCGGGCTGCTGCGGTTCACCGCCGCCGGCAACGTGCGGTTCGAACGGGTTTTTTCGTGGCTGGATGAATCCGTAAAAGTGAACCAGTTCGCCGGCACGGTCGCCACCAACTTGAACTCCTACCAGGCCGGCAGCGGAGGTTTTGCCTGGCCGGACGGGACGCCCGCACCGCGGGTCGTCAATGTGACGGTCAATGTGGGTGACCGGATCCTCGCGCCCGATGGCGAGCTCGGCGGCGGCAACGACACCAACTATCTGGCCGGACACATCGTCCAGCGGCTGGGCACTTCGTTTCATCCCGGCGCCTACGCGGACCCGTTTGGGGCGGGTTTCGAAACGGCAAACCGCGGCGCGATCATTCCGGTCAACGCCATTCCTGGCTCCAAGCAGCTCGAAGTGTGGTGGTTTCGCAAGAACTCCGTCGATCTGACGCGGGGCTTCCTCAACTCGCTCTGGCCGGCGGTCATCGGCCGCTACACCCTGCAATGGCCGGCGAACTCTGCTGAAATCATTCTCGCCAGCAACGACGGCTCGGGCCCGTTGGTGAGTCTGCAGGCCAAGGGGAGCATCTATTACCAGAACGACCGCTCCCTGCCGGGCTACAATCCGAACGAGGAACATGCCCTCATGCAGGGGGGGCAGGCCTTTGCCCTGCGCGACGACTTGAACCTCACCACCGGCGCCGATTACTCGTCCGCTCCGTTTGTCTTGCTGGACTACACCGAGGCCGATAACCGCCCGGCGCAGCGGGTCTTCCAGGTGCGGCGCGAGAAGCCCGAAGCCGGCATCCGGTTCGACTATGCCATCAACGCCGGAATGATCCTTCAGCCGCCCATGCCGCTGCCGCTCCTGGAGAAACCGCTCGCGCCCCGGGTGGCGGGCCAGCCGCCCCGCAGCCTCAACCGCGAACACGTCGCTTGGGCGATCTCCGGTTCGACGAACGCCGTCGTCAACGACATCGCCCGCTGGACGCTCGCGGTCGCGGAAACGCATTACCTCCCAACTTTTAAGGTGCTCGCCCTGCAGGACGTCGCCGCCAGCCCGCCCACCCCCCGCTGGTTGCTGGGCACGAACGTCACCGCCACGTTGATCGAAGGCTTCCTTGCCACGGACAAACCCTTGCGGCTGGATCCGTATGGCGATGCCACCTCGGACCCCAACCGCTGGCGCTTCGCGGTTGAATCGCCCGCCCTGCCCGCCCTGAACGCCCGGGTCGTGATCGCGGAAGTGGTGACCGGGGCGCACTGGTTCGCCACCGTGGCGGCCACCAACGCCGGCCTCCGCTATGTCGAGTTGGACTTTGCCGCAGCCACGCCGGGGGCTGCCAAGTCGGCCACCGTGCTGGTGGTGCCGGCCTCCGGTGGTGCCACCGGTGGCTATGATGGCTGGCGGCTCGGTGGCGAGCCGGTGCCCGAATACCTCCCCAATACCAGCGCCCGCGAATTCTATGCGAGCTTCACGCTCCAGGATCGCAAAGGCAGCACCTGGGTCTATCGCGGGCCGCACGATGCCAGCGAGGATCCTTTCCTGGTGATGAAATTCTATTATCGCACCCTCCCGGGATTTCATTTCCCGACCCTGGCCCTAAACGCGCAGCCACCCGTCGGCACCATCACTCCGTACCTGCGCCGCCAGAACCTCAGCGGC
>CAYXDZ010000698.1:0-1739 GCA_964463815.1 uncultured Verrucomicrobiota bacterium
GGCCTTCAACGACCAGCCTTCGCTCATCAAGTGGGCGGCCAAATGATCCAGCAGGGCGGGATTGCTCGGTGGTTCGCTGCGGACGCCGAAGTCACTCGGCGTATCCACCAGCGGCGTGACAAAATATTGCGCCCAGACGCGGTTTGCCAGCACGCGCGCCGTGAGCGGGTTGTTCGTGCTCGCGATCGCTTGGGCCAGCTCCAGCCGGCCGCTGCCCTTGGTAAACGGTCTGCGATCCGCACCCTCAAGGATCTCCAGAAACTGCCGGGGGACCGCGTCGCCGGGCTGGCCGGGTTGGCCGCGCCGGAAGATACGCGGTTCGGTCGGCGTGGCGTTGTCGAGCAGGGCCATGGCGCGGGGTGGAGCACCCGGATGAGTGGCGTCGAGTTCCTCTACCTTGCGTTGCAGCGCCCGCGATTTCTGCGCCTGCGGCACGTCATACATGCGACGCAACTGGTCATCCCCAACCGTCGCCGGAGAGTTTTCCGCGTAGAGCACTTGACGCAATTCTTCGGCTGGCGCGTCCGTCAGCGCCGCGGGTTTGGAATCCGGTCCGGCTTCCTTGAGCAAGGTCTGCCACCGGCCTTCGATGCCGGCGAAGAGCTGGTCATAGACCTTGGCAAGCTCGCCCAGTGTGGCGGGTGCGGCATTGGTGAGCGCCTGCCAGACCAGCGGATGAACGGGCATGCTTTTCGGGTCCGTGTTGCGGGCCAGAACGAGCGCATTGTAACGCTCCACAACGTTTGCCTCCTGGTCCGCCGCACCCTCCCGCAAGTAGTTCCATGCGTGAAAGACCGCGTTGCTTTCCTGCGCCCAGCCGTCAACCGCCTTGGCCCAGCGGTTCAACACTCCGTGGTTGAGGTTCCGGCTCTTGGCGAGGGATTCCCGCTTGTCGTCGTCCGGGAGCAACGCGCCGTCGTGCGCGGCGAGCAGGTAGGTGCCGACGCTTTCGCGGAGCTTGCGGCGGATGGCCTCGTTGGTGTCGGCGATAAAATCATCCCGCTCCTTCACCCGCTTGTTGTGCTCGTCGAGGTAGGCAGCGTATTGCGGTGGCTTGATGCCGAGGAGAGGTTTTTCCGCCGGTTCGTGCGAACTGGCAAACACGCCGTAGAGCGAGTAGTAATCCGCCGTCGGAATGGGATCGAATTTGTGATCGTGGCAGCGCGAGCAGGCGACGGTCAACCCCATGAAACCGCGCGTCACCACGTCGATCCGGTCGTCGATGATGTCGTGTTGATTGTTCAGGAAACGGCGGCCCAACGTGAGAAAGCCCATCGCCGCCAACGGCCGCTTGTCTTCGCCGAGTTCGAGATGGTCCGCCGCGATCTGCTCGATCACGAACTGGTCGAACGGCTTGTCGTCGTTGAACGCCTGCACGACATAATCGCGATACGTGTAGGCAAACGCGTACTTGCGCTCCTCTTCAAACACGTAACCTTTCGTGTCGGCGTAACGGGCGATGTCGAGCCAGTGCCGCGCCCAGCGTTCGCCGTATTGCGGGCGGTTCAGCAGGTCATCCACGAGTTTGGCGTAAGCGGCCGGCGAGGGATCCTGCTCGAACTTCACCACTTCTTCCGGCGTGGGCGGCAGGCCCGTCACGTCATTGAAGACGCGGCGGATCAAGGTGCGCGCATCGGCGCGAGGCGAGGGGCTGAGGTTGTGCCGCTCCAGTTGACTCAGCACCAGCGCATCAATGTCGTTCCGCACCCAGCGGCGATTCTTCACCTCGGGCACGGGCG
>CAYXDZ010000699.1:0-1739 GCA_964463815.1 uncultured Verrucomicrobiota bacterium
TCGTCGCAGATACGCAAAGAAAGGGAAGTCTTCAACCTGTCCAACGTGTGTCGGTGCTTCCAGCCCGACCTTCGATCCAACTGGGCGACAGGAATGTCGCCCTTCTGGTGCGTCTCGCTGGCGATCGACGGATTTGACGGCGGCGCGGCAGCACCGGCCTACCGAAGCTTGGTAGGGCGGACCTGCCGGTCCGCCGAAACTTTACCGCAAACAAGCGCAGCGACGTTCGCGGATCGGGAGTCGCGGCGGCCCGCGCTACAAGACGGTCCGCAACTCCGCGAGCAACCGGTCCAGTTGCGCGGTGGTGTGCGTGGCGAAGATTGCGAAACGCAGCACGCCCGCAGGCGGCAGCCCCGAGTACGCGCCGACGTAGGGCAGCATGATGCCGCGCGCCTTGAGCGCCTCGTGGATGCGCTTCATGTTCGCCGCGTCGCCGACCGTCACGCCGAAGTTCGCCGTGTCGCCGTCGGGCACAGTCAGCCCCAATTCGCTCAGACCCGCCCGCACGTGACGCACGTTGGCGCGGAGCCGCGACCGCAGTTCCGGTTCGCGCAGCACGATCTCCAACGCCTTCGCCGTCGCGCCGGCTTCAGCGGAGGCCGGGGCGCTCGCGCCATCGAAGTAATGCGACGACCTGCGCGCGCGTTCGACGAATTCATTCGTGCCGGGGATGATGCCACCGAACCCGCCGAGCGCCTTGGCCAGCGTGCCACCGACGCAGAGATGCACACCGTTGACCCGCGAACCGCCGTTGACGTGCGACCAGAGGTCAAGTTCGTTGAGCAACCCGCGACCATTTTTCCCAAGCACGCCGAATCCGTGCGCGTCGTCGAGCAGCAACGTGGCGTGCGCGCGGCCCGCGAGCGCGGCCAGGTATTCCCGCGCGGGCGCGACCGTGCCGGTGGACGGATTGACGCCGTCGGCCAGGACCAGCACGTCGTCGTGCCGTTTGGCGACTTCGGCCAGGTTGTCGGGATCGCGATGGCGAAAGGTCTGGACGGGTTTGCCGGCGAGCCGCGTCGCTTCGAGCACGCAGTAGTGCGCTGCTTCATCGAGCAGCACCACGTCGGCATCGGCCGCGAGCGCCGCAACGAGGATGTGATTCGATTGATAACCACTGCCGAAGTAGAAGGCGTCCTCGGTGCCGAAGAACTCCGCCGCACGCCGTTCGACCTCGAGCACGGGCGGGTTGGTGCCGAAGCGCGCCCGCGAGGTCGCCGAGTGGACACCGTATTGCCGGAGCGCCGCGCACCCGGCTTCGATGACCTCGGGATGATTCGCGAGCCCGAGATAGCTCGTGCCGCCGAAGTAGAGATAGCGCACGCCATCGATCACCGTCTCCGGGCCGGGCGCGGATTGCATGATGGAATACGTGCTCATGCGAGGCAACCGGCGGGCGAGGAGTTGGGGTGGACAATCGTTTGGCTGCACGGGGCGGGATGATGCGACGTTGCGCTTCGTTTGCAATCCAAGGCTGCGCTTGCCCTGGGCCAGTATCACCGGGGCCGTTAGACCATTCAAATCAGGTGCGAGTCTTGGACTGGAGGGCGCAATCCCGTCGTACTGATGAGCCGGCATTCCGAATAAGGCCAACGTGCAGCATTGAACTGCCCGCCGCATCCGGGGCATGGTCTGCGCATCCACCATGAAACTTCGCGTCGTCCCTCTCCGCGTCCTGCTCCTGAGCCTCTGTTCGCTCCTGCCGCCGTCATGCCAGCAGTGAACAACAAGGCATGGGT
>CAYXDZ010000700.1:0-1736 GCA_964463815.1 uncultured Verrucomicrobiota bacterium
TGGGCGCCGGCGTTGGCCGCCGAGTAAATCTGATCCTTCTGCTGCTCGATGACTTCCTTGCCGATGCCGCGATTCTGGTTTTCCTGCACAATCTGGTAAACCACGTTGCGCGTTTCGGCCGCCACCACGCCTTCCGGCAGCTCGAACTTCACCGCGTCGAGCAGCGCTTTGATGATCTGGTTGCGCGTCTCGCGGCTCTTCTTGGTCTTGAGCTCGTTCGTCAGGTCTTCGCGCACGCCTTCGCGCAGCTTCTCGAACGTCTCCGCGCCGTAGGATTCGGCAAAGGCCTGGTCCAGCTCCGGCAGCCGGCGTTCCTTCACTTCGGCGATCTCCACCGCGAACTGGCCCTGCTTGCCCGCGAGCGCGGCGGTCACAAAGTCCGGCGGGAAGGTGACCGTCACCGTGCGGTGATCACCCTTCTTCGCGCCGATCAACTGCTCGCTGAAACCGGGGATGAACGAGTCCTTGGCGATGTTCACCCAGAAATTCTTCTGCTCGGTCAGGCCCTTGGCGGTCGGGGCGGTTTCGATGATCGGCTTGCCGTCGCAGGTGCCGGTGTAGTTCACCACCGCGATGTCGCCATCCTTCGCCTCGCGATCGACCGTCTCGTACTTGGCCTGACGGTCGCGCAGGATGCCGAGCGCCTTTTCCACGTCCTCGTCGGTGACCTGCGAATTCGGGACGCGCGCGGGCAGGCCCTTGTATTCGGGCAGTTCAAAGTCCGGCGCGGTCTCGATGGTCGCGTTGAACAGCAGCGCCACGCCGCGGCCGAACTGCACTTCCTCGATGTCCGGGTAGCCGACGACGTTGATTTTGTGTTCCTTGACCGCCTTGCGATAGGTGTCCGGCACGAGGCGGCGTTTCACCTCGGTCAGGATGTCCGGCTCATACTGCTTGAGCACCATGGCGCGCGGGGCCTTGCCGGGCCGAAAGCCGGGCAGGCGCACCTGCCGCTGGAATTCCTGGGCGGTGTTGTTGAAAGCGGTGTCCACCTCCTGCGCGGGCACTTCGATGCGCAGGAGCTTCTTGCAGGGGGCCAGATTCTCGATCGTGACGTTCACGGGCAAACCTTTCAAATAAGCGGTCAAATCACGTCCGCCCACCGGCGAAGAAACGAGCCCGGGGCCAGACGAGTCGCGGAGCGTAGGTAAGGGGTATGGGAGCGTCAAGCCCCGCGTCAGGTTGTCGCCGCTTGCGGCGGAGGGCCCGGCTGCCTACGCTGGCCGGCGGATGAATCTGCCTTCGCTACGGGAATTGTTTCCAGATAACGACTTCGGGTTCTCCATGCGGATGCGCCCCGGCCGGCCGGCCACTTTTTTTGCGCGCTCGCCCGAGGGGGCAGCCGTTCTGGCCGAGCGCGCCCGCTGGCTGGCCACAAACCCGGCGCGCTACCTCGCCTCCGCCGGTTTGCCGGAACCGCTCGCGCACTCCCTGCGGCGTTTTGCGGAGGCGGAAACGCAGGTCCGGCTCGATTCTATTGTCCAAAGCGAGGATGCGGCCGGTTTGCTGGAACAACTGGGCCGCCGTTGGGAGCCGGATTTCCTAGTGCTCTCGCCTGCGGACAGCGGCACGTTCGTCTTGCGTGCCGGCTGTGTTTGCTTCCCTTCCGGCTGGGCTTTGGAAGAGAAGCTCGGCCGACCGCTGGAGGAGATTCACGGCGTGGTGCCAGGTTTGAATGCCACCATCGGTGCGAAGATTCACCAGTTTCTGGCGCGGTTAAAACCGGATGCCGGCTG
>CAYXDZ010000701.1:0-1732 GCA_964463815.1 uncultured Verrucomicrobiota bacterium
GCAAATCAGCCGTGGCCACGATGCTGGCGGCTCGCAAGATCCCGGTGCTGGACACGGATGATCTGGCGCGACGGTTCACCCAGCCGGGACAGCCCGCGCTTCAGCAGATCATCGCCCGGTTTGGTTACGGGATGCTCGATGAAGCGGGCGCGTTGAGGCGGGGTGAGCTGGCGGCGCGGGTTTTCGCCAATGCCGATGAGCGCCGCCAATTGGAGGATATACTGCACCCGTTGATCCGCTCCGCCTGGTTGCGACAGCTCGTGGACTGGCGGGAAGCTGGCGAACGCATCGGCTGTGTCGTTATTCCCCTGCTGTACGAGACCCGATGCGAGGCGGAGTTTGATGCGGTGATTTGCACGGGTTGTTCCGCCGGCACCCAGCAGGAGCGCTTGCGGCGACGCGGCTGGAGCACGGGACAAATCGCCGGCCGCCTCGCCGCGCAGCTTCCCCTGCGGAATAAACTGGAACGCGCGGATTTTGTGATCTGGACCGAGGGTTCCCTGGCCACCACCGAAGCGCAACTCGAGGAGGTGCTTTGCAAGCTGGACCCGGCGGCGCGGCCCACGGCTTGAACGGGTTGCGGACGCGCGGCTTGCGGCTTTGGGCCGGGCTTTTGTGCGAGGTCGCCCATTTTCCGTTTCATCGGTGCTGGTTTCTGTCATGGTCACCGGCACATGCACCTCACCAACGACGAACTGGAAAGCCTCATCGGTTGCCGTCACGCGGAACCGCACAGCCTCCTCGGCATGCACTTGCTGGGGGAGCGCAAGGGAATCGTGGTTCGGGCGCTTCTGCCCGGCGCGGAGCGCGTGTCCATCCGGCCGGTCCACGAGCCGCAGCAACCGGCCTTCAACCTGAAGCGGCTGCATGAGGCCGGCCTCTTCGAGGGCAGCTCCGCCAAGGCGGACCGCGTTTATGCCTACGATCTCATCGTGCATTATCCCGATGGCACGGAAGTCGTCTCCCGCGATCCGTATTCCTTTCTGCCGACGCTCGGCGAACAGGATGTTTATCTGTTCAATCAAGGCACCGAGCAGCGCATCTTCGAAAAACTCGGTTCGCACCTGCGGGAACTGGACGGGGTGCCGGGCGTGGCCTTCGCCGTCTGGGCTCCCAACGCGCGCCGGGTGAGCGTGGTCGGCGACTTCAACCACTGGGACGGACGGCGGCATCCCATGCGACGGCTGGGTTCTTCCGGCATCTGGGAGGTTTTTGTCCCTGGCATCGGCCGCGGCGCCCACTACAAGTTCGAATTACTCGACGCCCGGGGCCAGGTCGTGTTGAAAACCGATCCGTATGGGACGTTCTTCGAGATCGCCCCGAAGAACGCCGCAATCGTCTGGCCGGTAAATGAATTCAAGTGGACTGATGATTCCTGGCTCGAACGCCGCCGCAAGCTGCAACCGTTGCACGCGCCATTCAACGTCTATGAAATGCACCTCGGCTCGTGGATGCGTCCCAGCGGGCATGAGTCCTACAGCTACCGCGACCTTGCCGGCCGGCTGATTGATTATCTGCGCAAGCTGGCGTTCACGCACGTCGAATTTCTGCCCGTCGCCGAGCATGCATTTTATCCATCGTGGGGTTATCAGGTGACCGGCTTTTACGCGCCGTCGAGCCGCTACGGCAATCCCGACGACTTCCAGTACCTGGTCAACGCCCTGCACGAGGCCGGCATTGGCGTCATCATCGACTGGGTGCCCGCGCACTTTCCGCGCGATGAGTGGGCGCT
>CAYXDZ010000702.1:0-1730 GCA_964463815.1 uncultured Verrucomicrobiota bacterium
CACCAGCCGGATGATGCTGTGCGGATCGTTCAGCACAACGTAGATGTAACCGTCCGGTCCCGCCGCGACGTCCCGCACCCGGCCGACGTTCTTGAGGATGATCTCCTGCTCCACCACCTTGCCGCCGGCCAAGCGCAACCGCCGCACCTCCTGCTGGCGCAGCGCGCCCACCAGCAGGTCGTTCTTCCACTTCGGAAACCGGTCACCCGTGTAGAAGTCGAGACCGCACACGGCGATCGACGGCACCCAGTAGGTGATCGGCGGCTCGATGCCGGGCTTCTCGGTTTCGGCGGTGATCGGCGACCCATCGTAGTTCATGCCATAGGTCACGACCGGCCAGCCATAGTTGGCCCCCTTGCGGATGACGTTCAACTCGTCGCCGCCGCGCGGACCGTGCTCCGTGCTGTAGAGTCCGCCATCTCGCGGGTCCTGGGTGAGTCCCTGCGGATTTCGATGGCCATAAGACCAGACGCCGGGCAGCGCTCCGGGTTGATCGACAAACGGATTGTCCTCCGGTACGCGCCCGTCGTCGTGAAGGCGAAAAATCTTTCCGGCCGGGTTGCCGAGGTTCTGGGCGTCGTGCCAGCCGCCTCGCTCGCCGACGACGAAGTAGAGGTGGCCCCGGTCAAACACGAACCGCGTCCCGAAGTGCACGCCCGCGCCGGTGTAGAACCGGGCGTCCGCGCGGTAGATCCATTCCTGATCGATCCACTGTCCGTCCTTGATCCGGCCGCGAACAACAGCTGTCATCGTGCGGGGTTGACGGCGCTCGCCCTGCTGGACGTGCCAGCCTTCCGAGAAGCCGAGGTAAATCCAGCCGTTGTTCGCGAAGTCCGGGTGCGGTGCGACCTCGAGCAATCCACCCTGGCCGTGATGCACGACCGTCGGCGTGCCCGAGACCGGCTTGGGATCGAGCGTGCCGTCCGCGTGGATCACCCGGAGGCGGCCGGGGCGTTCGGTGACCAGCTTGCGGCCGTCCGGCAGGAAGGCGATCGCCCAGGGGATTTCCAGCCCGGCTTCGACCACGGTCTCGATGGTGTAGCGTTCATGCTGGGTGGCGGTGATTTCGCCGGGTTTGGGGCGCGGAAACTCCAGCCCCTTCACTTCATTCTCCCGTTCCTTCTCGCGCAGGAAAATTACCATCGAGCGAATCTGATTCTCGGTGAGCACGCCCTCCCAGGGCACCATGCCGAGCGAGATGTTGCCCTTGGCGATGGAACGAAAGATGTCCTCGTCGGTGCTGCCATGCTTCCAGACGCCATCCACGAGCGAGCCTCCCTGACCGCCCTCGAAGCTCTGACCGTGGCAGGGCGCGCAGAGCTGCGTGTAAATCTGATCGACCTTGAGCTTGGTCAGGTCGGTGGCGGGAGCGTCTTGGGCGACGGCCTGGCCAGCCAGACAACCAAGAGCGATAAGTGCGAAGGGGGCTTTCATGGCGGCCAGGTTACCACGGGTGTGGATTCTGACAAATGTTACGTGGAGATCGGGCTTTCAGTCGGACCCATTCGGCCATGGCATGTTCGGGAAACACGTGGCCGCGAGAATGGGCGGGCGCGGCCAGGATGATTCGTGCCGTCCCCTCACTCCACTTCCAGGAAGCGGTAGCCCACGCCGCGCACGGTATCGAGGTACTTCGCAGCTTCGCCCAACTTCTCGCGCAAGCGGCGCATGTGCGTGTCCACCGTGCGCGTGTCGATGATGGAATCGTACTCCCACACGTCCTGAAGCAA
>CAYXDZ010000703.1:0-1724 GCA_964463815.1 uncultured Verrucomicrobiota bacterium
CGAGCGTGGCCGACGCGGTGCCCGGCGATCCGGACCGTTTCTATCGAGTGGTGCTGGTGGATTGAGCCGTGGATTGCGGGAGGCCGCCACTCACCCTATGGTGCCGGCCATGCAAACGATTCGTGATCGGCTCCACGCGGCCCTGCCGGCTTTGCTGGCTGCGGCCTTGTTTTTTACCACCGGCTGCTCCTCGTTCAATCGCGAGTACAAGCAGGCGCTGCTCAAGGGCGTGCCGCAGGACGGCATCGAAGGCCCCTGGATCGGCTCGTGGTTGAGCGACAAGAACGGGCACAACGGCGAGCTGCGCGGCATCATCACAAAACTGGACGGCGACACCTACCACACGCGGTTCAAGGCGCGCTATTGGAAGATTTTCACCTACACGTCGGAGGTGGAATTCGAGATGCAGCCGCACCATGACGGCTTCGAGTTCTTCGGCGTGAAGCAGCTCGGCTGGCTTGCGGGCGGCGAATACACCTACGAAGGGCGGGTGAGTCCCAAACGCTTCTTCAGCACGTACAAGAACAAGTGGGACCGCGGTACCTTCCAGATGGACCGGCCCCAGGCACCATGACCCGCGACGCGACGGGCTGGCGCGCCCGGAATCGCGCCGTGTGGGACGAGCGGGTGCGCCGCAGGGACTGGTACATCGACACCGCCACCCCGGAGGACTTCCGCCAACCGCTCAAGGTCGCCGATCCGCTGGGCTGGCTGGGTAACGTAACGGACAAACGGGTGTTGTGCCTCGCGGCCGGTGGCGGCCGGCATGGACCCTTGCTGGCGAGCGCGGGGGCGATTGTCACCGTGGTTGATCTCAGTCCGGCGATGCTGGCGCAGGATCGCAAGCTGGCCGCCGAACGCGGGCTGACGCTCACGCTGGTCGAGGCGTCGATGACGGACCTGTCGGCGCTGGCGGAAGCGAGCTTCGACGCGGTGATCCAGCCGGTGAGCACCTGTTACGTGCCGGACGTGGCGCCGGTGTTTCTCGAGGTGGCGCGCGTGCTGTGTCCGGGCGGTGTTTATGCCAGCCAACACAAGCAACCCATTTCCCTTCAGGCCGCGGCGGGACCGGTTGGACCGCGAAACCAGTTCGTGATTTCCGAACCGTATGATCGCAAGGAACCACTGCCGCCGGCGGGGGAAGGTTGCTGGCATCGTGAGGCGGGCGCGGTGGAACATCTGCACCGGTTGGAGGATTTGCTGGGCGGATTATGTCGCACGGGTTTTGTGCTCGAAGATGTGGTCGAGCCGCGGCACGGCCAGCCCGAAGCGGCGGTCGGCACGTTTGCGTATCGCTGCCGGTTCGTGCCGCCGTACCTCGCCATCAAAGCGCGCCGGACCGATGGCCCGATCCAGTCCCCGTTTGGCGGTGGCTTGCTGGTGACGTGCTAACCGGACGAGGTGGAAGCACGGGGCGCGGGAAGGCGGTTGGGCAGGCGGGGAATCGCTGGCGGCTTGCCGCCACCGTCGCCGGCACGCTTTACTGCCGGGGCGTGAATGACGACCTTCCCATGTCCGCGCGGGATCGCTGGCTGCAGCGGCTGCACCGGCTGCTGCTCGGACTGCTCTGGGCCGCAACACTGGCGGTGGTGCTCGCCTGGATCTTCAACTGGCCGCTGCCGATCACGGCGGATCCCGAACCGCTTTCCGTGCTGCTCGGCATGATCTCGGGCTCGGTCACGTGGTTGTATGGGTTGGCCGCGAGACGGTTTACCCAGGCGCGG
>CAYXDZ010000704.1:0-1723 GCA_964463815.1 uncultured Verrucomicrobiota bacterium
TTCCCACATCCACGTAATTGGTCTGCCCAAGCCCGGTCTGCCCGTAGTAAATGCGGTAGCCCTTGATGTTTGCCTCTGGATTCGGATCCCATGCCAATCGCACGGAGGGCAGCGCGCCGATGCTGGTCCCTGTCAGCAGGACAAACAAAAACGTCACGAACAAGCGCGCGGAAGATAACCGCACAATGGTTTTGCTAAACAACGACAAGCACATCAGGCAACGCGTGCTAAGGGCTCAAGGCCTTGGGCGATGATATCCATCAACAAGAGACTTCTGTTTCAGGCAACGAGGCAACGTAACTGGGTCGCGGCGACGCTAAGGGCTAACAGCTCGAATGCAAAAAGATTCTTTGAGAAAAATGAATTAGCAGTCCGCCTTAACCGTCGCGGGCCAGATTCCCCCGCTTTTGTCCGTTCGTTACGCTCTGAAATCTTGCCGCCATCTGGCATTCGTGCCATTCAAGCGCAGCTTATGATCCCTTCCTCGATCCGCATCACCCAACTTGCCGTCCGCGACATCCGGTTCCCCACCTCGCACCAGCTCGACGGCTCGGACGCGATGAATCCCGATCCGGATTATTCGGCAGCTTACGTCGTTCTGGAAACCGATGGCGCGCATCACGGACATGGCCTCACTTTCACCATCGGGCGCGGCAACGAAATCGTCGTGGCGGCGGTCAATGCGCTGCGCCCGCTGATCGTCGGCCGCACGCTGGCGTCGTTCACCGTAAACATGGGCGCGTTCTGGCGGCATATCACGGGCGACAGCCAACTGCGCTGGATCGGTCCCGAGAAGGGTGCCATCCACCTCGCGACCGCCGCCGTTGTCAACGCGGTCTGGGATCTATGGGCCAAGGTCGCGGGCAAACCTGTCTGGCAACTGCTCGCCGACCTGTCACCGGAGGAAGTCGTTCGCTGCATCGACTTCCGCTACATCACCGACGCGCTCACACCCGAGGAAGCGCTCGCCATTCTCCGCCGCTGGGAACCCACCAAGTCCGAACGCATCGCCCAACTTAAGGCTCATGGTTATCCCGCCTACACCACCTCCGCCGGGTGGCTGGGTTATTCGGATGAAAAGCTGCGCCGGCTCTGTCGCGAGGCCATCGCGCAAGGCTGGACGCATTTCAAGATCAAGGTCGGGGCTGACCTCGACGACGACGTCCGCCGGGCGGCGATCATCCGCGAGGAGATCGGCTGGCACCGCCGCCTGATGATGGACGCCAACCAGCGCTGGGATGTCGGCGAAGCGATCGTCAACATGCAGCGCCTCGCAGAGTTCCAGCCGTGGTGGATTGAGGAACCCACCAGCCCGGACGATGTTCTGGGCCACGCGGCCATCGCGACGGCGCTGCGACCACTCGGAATTGGCGTCGCCACTGGCGAGCACTGCCAGAATCGCGTCTTGTTCAAACAGCTCTTGCAAGCGCAGGCCATCTCCTTTTGCCAGATCGATTCCGCGCGCCTCGGCGGGGTGAACGAGATTCTCGCCGTGCTGCTCATGGCCGCCAAATTCGGCATCCCGGTCTGTCCGCATGCCGGCGGCGTCGGGCTTTGCGAATACGTGCAACACCTCTCGATGTTCGACTACATCGCCGTCAGTGGTTCGCTCGAAAATCGTCTGATCGAATACGTCGATCACCTGCACGAACACTTCCTTGATCCAGTGCGAATGAAGAACGGCTGCTACCTGCCGCCGGAGAAACCCGGCTACAGCATCGAG
>CAYXDZ010000705.1:0-1712 GCA_964463815.1 uncultured Verrucomicrobiota bacterium
GCAGACCGACATCTGGGAGTCCGCGCGGGCCACCTTCGGTATCCTGAAGCGGGAGATCGGCGAAGTCACGGCGGGTGGTTCTCCCGAACGCGTGCATTTGTTCACGGCCAACCCGCCGCCCCGCGCCAACCTGGCCGATGGCACGCCGATGCGCTTGCAGGACATCTATCTGCTCACGCGCGACAACAACGAGTGGACCGCCAATGTATTCCTGTTGGGACCGGACCGCCTGTCGGATGACCCCGATGCCGCCGTGGCGACGCTGTATCACTACCAGACCAATTATCCGGCGTTCGCGGATTTCAATGCAGCCACCCTGGACATTGACCAGAACATATTGGACACGCGCCATCCACTGCCCCGCGCCGGGGCCGCCCTCGATAAGTACCTTGATGACGTGTCCAAGGGCCTGCCCACCGACGGCACGGTCAACGTGATGGCCAAGGGAATCGTGCATCTGCGCCTGGTGGCCTATGCGACCGACGGCCGCGCGTTCACGAACTCGGCGGTACTCGCGGCGCTGCCGGAGGATCACTACATCGACGCGGACACGATCCGCTTTCAGGACCAGCTCCTCCCGGCCAGCCTCGATCTCGAAATGTTCGTGCTTGAACCGGACCGCATCGAGGAATTCCGTTCGCAAGGCGGCCCGATCGCCCGGCAACTTTACCTGGAGCAGCACGAAAACAGCATCCAGCTCTTTCGCACCCGCATCCCCATCCGCCGGGACTTACTGGCAAGGCAATGAAACGACGTGAACAACAAGGTGTGGCCCTCGTGGTCACCCTCATCCTGCTGGCCATCATCACCATCGTGGTCGTGGCGTTCCTGGGGGTGACCCAGCGCAACCGCGCGCTCACCAGCACCGCCACCGACCAGATCAACGCCCAGTTCATGGCCGATGCCGGCCTCGAGCGCGCCCAGGCGGAGGTCGCCGCGCGGCTGCTCTCCCAGCCCGAGCCCGGACCGGTGCAGATGCTGGTCTCGACGAACTTCATCAACTGGGGGGGCTTTGATCCCACCGCCCCGTTGCCGGCCAGCCGGTTCGTGAACATCAACTATACCCGCACGCCGTTCGATGATCCCAACGCGCCGGCGGGCTTCGGGCCGATCTACGATCCCACGCTGGGCGTGCCGCTGGCCTACGATGAACTGATGCAGGTGCTGACCAATCTGTACTACAATCCCCGGCCGCCGGTGTTTGTCCGCACCAACCCCAGCCCCATCTTTCCCGCCGACTTCCGCTTCTACCTCGATCTCAACCGCAACGGCCGCTTCGACGCCACCGGCAGGCAGCTCGTGCTGGACGATGACTTCGAGCCGCTCGTGCAGGACGGAACTTTTGTCCGGGCCGGCCTCGTGGGTGATCCCGAGTGGATCGGCGTGTTGCAGCATCCCGACCAGCCGCACTCGGCGACCAACCGCTTCATCGGCCGGTACGCCTACCTGGTGGTGCCGGAGGGCCTGACCCTCGACCTCAACGCGGCCCACAACTACGCCAAGGCGTACGCGGTGCCCGGCGGCAACCTGGACGTGAGCATGAACACCGGCGACCGCTTCCTGCGCAACAGCGGCGTTGGCACCTACGAGATGAACCTCGCCGGCTTCCTCGTCGGCCTGAACACCAACCTCTGGCCGGGCCCGCTGCAGACCGGCAACCCGGTGGTGGACTACAATTACGACGCGGGCACCCTGGGTGCCGCCAACACCGG
>CAYXDZ010000706.1:0-1698 GCA_964463815.1 uncultured Verrucomicrobiota bacterium
CTGCGTGAACGGATCGATCTCAAGTGGTTGCTGGAACAACTCGGCGGCGAGGGCATCACCAGTTTGCTGGTGGAAGGTGGCGGTGAAGTGAACGCGGCGTTTTTCGAAGCGGGCCTCGTTCAACGCGTCGCCTTCTACTACGCGCCGAAGATCCTCGGCGGACGCAACGCACGCCCGGCGGTTGGCGGCGACGGCGCGGCTTCCTTGGCCGCTGCCCACGAACTGGCGGATGTGGACTTTATTCCGCTCGGTAGCGATTGGTTGGTGACCGGTTTGATTCGCAAGTCGCCGTAACCCGGCATCGTGCCACCGCGCTCAAACTTCACCATAAGCGCGCCAGGCTACGGCTGGCTCCAATCGGCCGGCACTCCCGCCTGGGGTCCGGTGGGTGCCGGTGGGGTGACTCCGGCGGCGAGCATGACCTGGTGCAACGCGACCACGGTCTCCGCCGACGGCTTGAAGTTCCCCGGCCGCTGGCCTTCCGCGATCATCAATGGCGTCCAGCCATACTTGTTCTTCCGGTTCCAAACCTCGATGTCCGCTCCGTGATCCGCGAGGAACTGCACCACCTGCGTCAGATTCTTGTAGGCCGCGCCGTGCATGGCCGTTTCGCCGTTGGCATCGACGGCGTTGATGTCCACGCCGAGGTCCAGAAGCAGTTGTGCCGCTGCGAGCACTTCCGGCTCGGTGCCCGCGGTTTCGTTCGCGGCGGCGGAGCCGACGCCAATGCCGCACGCGACCATCAACGGCGTGCAATCATCGACATTCCCGAGCAATGGATTCGCGCCCAGCTCGACCAGCAGACGCAGATACGAAACGTCCGCGGTGGCAGCCGCCATCAAGAAGGGCGTTGCACCCGCCTTGGAATACAAGCCCGGCCCGCCGTTACCCCGCTCCAGCCGGGCGTTCACGTCCGCGCCATGGGCCACCAGCTTGCGGATGAACTGCAGGCTGTTCAAATTACCCGACCCCAAGGGAGCGGGATCACCGTCGTCCTCGCCGCGCTGCGGTTTGCGCACCCAGGTCATCACGTGCAAGGGCGTGAAGCCGGAACGCTGGTCATTCGGGTCGGCGCCGGCTTCGAGCAAATCCACCGCCAGCTCGAAGTGACCGTTCTCGACCGCCAGAAGCAGGGCGCTGGTTCCCTTGCGTGGACCCTTGCCAGTATTCCGCCTTGGTGCCATCGGCGCGTTCACATCCACACCCGCATGCAACAAGGCGCGCACCACGCCCGCCCGGCCATCCCGCGCCGCAAAGAAGAATGGCGTGAAGCCGGAATCGGGCAGTGTCGCGTGAATGTCTGCCCCGGCCTTGATCAGCAATTCGACAACCTCGGTGTGACCCTCCGCGGCGGCCCACATGAGGGCGGTTTGTCCGCGACGTTCCCGGGCGTTGGCGTCCGCGCCATGCTGGAGCAGCGCTTTGACGGGACCGGGCCGACCGGTGCGGGCGGCGGTCAGCAGCGCCGTTTCGCCGCCGCGCAACGTGGTGTTCGGGTCCGCGCCGTGACCGAGGAGCAACTCGACCATCGCCGTGTTTCCATTCTGACAGGCGAGCGACAGCGGCGTGACACCATATCGATTCGTTGCGGCCACGTTTGCTTTGGCTTCGATGAGCGCTATGGCCGTGTCTAGATCGTCGCGAAGCGCAGCCCAGTGAAGCGCCGTCATGCCATCGGGCTGCGCCGCGTTCACGTCG
>CAYXDZ010000707.1:0-1694 GCA_964463815.1 uncultured Verrucomicrobiota bacterium
GTACGAGGACGGTCAACCCCAGCAGGGCAAACGCGACGGGCGGGATGACTTGGCGACGCGTAATCATGTGCGTGATGGAATCAACGCCGCTTTCCGGCCAACTCCCGTCGGGCCCGCTGCTCCAAGTACGGGATTGTTTGACTCGTCATTGCTGTTAACTTCAACGCCGTTGTCATGAATCATCGGATGCTCATTTTTCTCGGGCTGTTGCTGGTCGGCACGTTGCCGCTCACCGGGGCCGACGCCAAGACGGAATTCAAAGACTTGCAAGGCGTGGTGCAACGCCCGCTCAACACTGCCGCACGAACAGCAACGGTGCTGGTGTTCGTCTGGCAGACCTGCCCGGTGGCCAACGCCTACGCGCCGGAGATCGAGCGCATTTACCAGGATTACCAGCAACGGGGCGTCGCGCTGTATCTCGTCCAGGTGGACCCCGGCCTGAAGCCCGAAAAAGCGCGGCAACACGCGAAGGACTACGGCTACACCATGCCGGTATTGCATGATCCCCAAGGCGTCCTGTCGCAACACACCGGCGCGACGATGACGCCCGAGGCGGTGGTATTGCTGCCCGACGGTCGCAAGATTTACAACGGCCGGATTGACGACCGTCACGCAGCGTTGGGGAAGCGGCGGGCCAAGGCAACGGTGCATGATCTGCGCGACACGCTGGAGGCGATTCTCACCGGCAAGAAGTTGAAACCGCGCTCGACGGAGGTTATCGGTTGCTACCTTCCGGAGAAGTGAGGGCTTCCGGGCCGGCCCGGCTTCAAGCCGTTCGCTTGTGGTAGAACCACCACTCGAACATCAGCAGCGCGAGGCCGGCGAGGGCGATCCAGCGCCAGAGTTCGAGGTTCGCCTGCTGCTCGGTGGTGGCGAGCGTGCGGCCGTCCTTTCCGAACGGCAGTTCATCCCGCGGCGCAATGTCCGTCTCGGCGGCGTCGAGCAGATTTACGGTGAACGCCACCTCGCCGCCGGGTGTTTGGAGGCGATACAAACCGCGCTTTGCGGTGTCGCCGAAGAGAATCTCGGTGGTGTTGGTGTTGATCACCAGTTGGGATTCGGGCCCGTCGGGGAGCACGACCTTTGCTTCATTGACGGCGTTATCGAGCCGGAAGCGAAACGGCGTTCCGGCCTGCACCGAGAGCAACTCCGCGCGTGACGTGGCGGGGTTGAGCCAGTCGATGGCGTTGGCGATGAAAATGGGAAACGACACGCGCAGCGGCCACGTGCTTTGCAGGGTGTCAAAACCGATCCACACGATGCGCTGGTTGTTGAGTTCGCCCGCCAGCACGAGTGGCGACTGCGGGGACTCGACCAGCGGCAGCGCCCACGGCGGCGCTTTGACCGCCAGACTTTCGCTGACGGCGACATTCTGGAAGCCGACGAAACGCAGCAGCGGATGCGTGTTCCTCCAGTCCACAATCGGTGGTCCCTCCAGGCGGCCGACCGTCTCGAACCAGTTTGTCTGCCACGTGTTGATCGCGAGGACGTTGACCTCCGGCCATTCGAGCGGCGCGGTGTTATCGACCACGGCGACATCGAAATCCGCCCCCCCCAGGCGCAGATCGGACGTGACGCTGAGCTCGACGTTGGGCACGGCCCTGAGCGCCTTTTCGAGGAAACGGTTCCCGCTGCTCGACAGCAGCACCTTGATGGGCTGCGGCAACAGGCTGATCACCGAGGCTTCGTTGTCC
>CAYXDZ010000708.1:0-1688 GCA_964463815.1 uncultured Verrucomicrobiota bacterium
CCCTCGCGAAACGCCTCCGTGTCATGGACCCGGGCGAGCAGGCGCGTGACTTCGGAAAGCCATTCATCGGACAAGTTCTCCGGCTTGGCAGCCTGGCTCTTGACGGCGTTCTTAATGGCGTCGTCGGTCGGGAATTCGCCGAGCTTGACCAGGGCGGCCAGGCGCGTGATCAGGTCGGGATCACTGATGACGGCCGAGCTGAAGTAAAGGTCGCGGCCGCGTTCGTCGGCGCTCAGGGCGCGCACGGCGTTGCGGCGCAGCACCGGATCTTTCGCGAGCAAGGCTGCGCGATGGGTGTCGTCATCCAGCAACCCGAGACCATCGAGTGACCAGAGCGCATGGATCGCGGCAATATCACCCGTGTTGGCGGTCACGAGCTGATTCAAGGCGTCAGCGGCTTCCTTCCGGCCGCCTTCGACGAGCAGCCGTTGGGCCTTCAAGCGCCAGAACTGGTCGTCGCTCCCGAGCGCGGCAATCTGTTGGTTCGCAGTCGTGCCGGCGAGGGACTTGATCACCGGGGGCCGGGCGTTCTCCCAGACAACCCGATAGATGCGGCCCCGTTCGTGATCGCGCAGCGGGTTTTCATGCGCGCCGCCGACCCCGGTGCGGGCGTCGTAGCCACCGCGCTGCGCGCTGGGAGTCGGGTTGTGCTGGATGATGAAGTTCTGCCAGTCGGCGAACCACACCGCACCGTCGGGGCCGACCTCGGCAAACACCGGGGACATCCATTCGTCGGTGCTGGCGACGAGGTTGAAACCATCTTTGGCCACGTAGCCCGCACCGACCGGTTGCACGTCCATGAGCGAGATCGTCTTCATGGTCGGCTCACAGATCATGGCCATGCCTTGCACGCGCTCCGGCAGGTTGGCCGAGTAAATGAACGCGCTGCCGGCCGCCGCCGTGTAACCACCGAACACATCCACCTGCCGGAAGTTGGGCGTGATGGTGTGGACCTTGTCCTCGACATTGATCTTCTTCGCCGTCATGACGCGCACACCCGGCACGCTCAGCGTGGCCGGGATGCCACCGTAAAAGATGGGCGCGCCATTGGCGGTGCCGCCGAACTGGTCGCCCGCCGCGTTCGCGCTGTGACCCCAGGAGTTGTTGGAGAACTGGTGCAGGAATTCCAGCGCGGAACCGTCGGCCTTGAAACGGAAGGTTCCCTGCGCAAACCGCAGTTCCTTGCCACCGATCGTGCCGCGAAAACCCGAGTAGCCCACGCAGCCGTAGAGCCAGTTGTCGTAACCGTAGTGCAGGCTGTTCGCCTGCGCGTGGGTGTCCTGGATGCCCCAGCCTTCCATGATCACTTCGCGCACATCCGCCCGGTCGTCACCGTTGGTGTCCTTGAGGAAGATCAGCCGGGGCGACTGGCTGATGATCACGCCCCCGTTGGCGAAGACGAGGCTCGTCGGAATGTTCAACTGATCGGCGAACACGGTGAACTTGTCCGCCCGGCCGTCACCATCGGTGTCCTCGCAAATCTTGATCGAGTCGTTGCCTTCGCCGCTGGCCTGCACGTTGTGGGGATAATCGCGCGTCTCGCAGACCCAGAGCCGGCCGCGCTCGTCCCAGGCAAAGGCGATGGGTTTGGCGATGTCCGGCTCGGCGACGAACAGTTCGAGCCGCATGTCGATGGGCACCTGCGTGCGCTCGATGCTGCCCTTCACGGAGAAGGGCTGCTGGAAAGT
>CAYXDZ010000709.1:0-1674 GCA_964463815.1 uncultured Verrucomicrobiota bacterium
CCCCCCCCGCTGACGCGGCCCGCCCCAGTGGAATCTGCGCCTCGATGGTGGTGCCCTGACCCGGTGCCGCCTTGATCTCGAAGCGCCCGCCCACCATCTCCAACCGCTCGCGCATGCCCAGCAACCCCAGCCGCTGGCTGCCCTTGCGATAACGGAGCCGGGCGGGGTCAAAGGATTTGCCGTTGTCCTGGATCGTCATGCAGACGCGGTCGCGCAGTTTGCGGATGTTGACATCCACCCGGCTGGCCTGGGCGTGGCGGGCGACATTGGACAACGCGGACTGGACGACGCGATACAGGATGGTGCGCCGGGCGTTGTTCAACTGCTCCACCCCGGCGAAGGTGGTGAAGTGAACGCGCACGCCGGTTCGTTTCATAAACTCCGTCATCAACGCGTGCAGGGTGGAAATCAGCCCCAGGTGATCCAGGGCCGGTGGTCGCAAGTCCTGGGCGAATTGATGGATGCTGGCTACCGCGCGCTCCACGAGCTGCTGCGTGCGGGCGATCCGTTGCTTGAGCCGGCGGGGATCGCGCAACGCTTCCGCAACGAGCGACTCCAATTGAACGCTGATGTTCACCAGGGTCTGCGTGATGTCATCATGCAGCTCGCGGCTGATGCGCTTCCGCTCCGCCTCCTGCACCTCGAGAATCTGATGGGAGAGGCTGCGCAACTGGCTCTGCATTTGCTGCGACTCCACCAGGAGGTGGCGTTGGAGCCGCTCGCTTTTTTGCAGGGATTTCTCCACCAATTGGCGGCGGACGATCTCCTTTTCCAGCTTCTCGTTTGAAGCGGCCAATACCGCCATGCGGCGCGTCACCACCTCGGCCTGCTTGCGCGCGGTGATGTCCGTGATGTTATCGAGCACCGAGGCCGGGCGGCCCTCGGGGTCACGATCCAGCGTCTTGCGAACCAGCACGGTCACCCGCCCGCCGTCACGCTTCCGATGCACCAGTTCGCCGACCCAGCGACCCATCCGATGAAGCTCCGTGGTGAGCTGTTTCCGGGGCGTGGGGAACTCCGTTCGCAGCAAATGATGGTACATTTTTCCCAGCGCCTCTTCGCGGGACCAGCCATATAGCTCTTCCGCGCCGTGGTTCCAGTAGCGGATCCGGCCTTTCACGTCGCGCACGATGATGGCATCATGGCTCAGGTCCAGCAGCCGCGCCTTTTCCGAAAGCTCCTGCTCGGTGTTCTTGCGCGCGGTGATGTTGCTGAACAGCACGGCGACCTTTCGGGTGTCCGGTTCGCCGACCCGGAAGGCGTAAAGATCGAACCACTGGCCACCCATTGATTTCGATTCCTTCTCCAGACGAACCGGTTTGCCGGTCGCGGCGACTTTGCCGTAGATTTCAAACCAGGACGCTTCCAGATCGGGGACCAGTTCACTGATCAATCGACCCGTGGCGTCGTGCAAGCCGTTGTGCTTTTCGAACGAGGGATTCACCTCCAGAAAACGCCAGTCAACCGGCTGCTGGTGTTGGTCGTAGATCAATTCGAGGATGCAATAGCCCTGGTCCATCGAGTTGAACAGCGTGCGATAGCGTTCCTCGCTCTGGCGCAACTGTTCTTCCGCGCGCTTGCGCTCCGTGATGTCACGGATGTTGCACTGGATGACCGCGTGGCCGTTTTCCTGGTACAGGTTGGCCACCACTTCGACTTCCTGATGCCGGCCGG
>CAYXDZ010000710.1:0-1666 GCA_964463815.1 uncultured Verrucomicrobiota bacterium
AACGCCCCGAGTTGTTCGTCGGTACGCTCGCGGAGAAACTGCTCACCTTTGCGCTTGGTCGCGGTCTGGAAGCGTCCGATGCCCCGGCAATCCGCCAGATCGTCCGCAAGGCGGAGGCGAATGATTATCGTTTCTCGTCCGTCATCCTTGGCATCGTCAACAGCACCCCCTTCACCATGAGGAAAACCCTATGATCATCACGAAGAAGTTTCTGCCGCGCCGCACGTTCCTGCGCGGGATGGGCGCCACGCTGGCGCTGCCGTTACTGGAGGCAATGGTGCCCGCCGCCACCGCGCTGGCGAAAACCGCCGCAAATCCCGTGCGCCGCCTCGGTTTCGTATTCATGCCGATGGGATGTGACATCACGCGCTGGACGCCACCGGGGGAGGGAACGCTCGGCGAGCTTTCGCCCATCCTGAGTTCGCTCGCGCCGGTCAAGGAGCACGTCTCGGTGATCACCAATATGGAGCTGCAGAACGCCTACCCCGGCAGTCATGCGACTTCCAATTCCGCGTTCCTGAGCGCCGCCAAGGCGAAGTTGACGGAAAGCACGGATTATTACCTCGGCACCACGGTCGATCAGATCGCCGCGCAACGCATCGGCCAGGCGACGCAGTTGCCGTCACTGGAGCTTGCGATGGATCTGCTGCAGGTCGTGGGCCAGTGCGACAACGGTTACGCCTGCGTTTATCAGAACAACCTGTCTTGGTCCTCGCCGACCACGCCGCTGCCGGCGGAAGCGCATCCGCGCATCGTGTTCGAAAGCCTGTTCGGCGAGGGGGGCAGCGTCGCCGAGCGCCGCGCCGCGCTCCGCAAAAAGGCCAGCCTGCTCGACGCCTTCAACGAAGATCTCGCCCGCCTGAAACGCGACCTCGGGCCCGGCGACCGCGCGCGGGTGAACCATTACCTCGAGACCGTCCGCGAAGTGGAGCGGCGCATTCAAAAGGCCGAGGCCGACACGGCGGACAATCCGTTGCCCGACCTGGACCGGCCCGTGGGCGTCCCGGCCGCCTACGCGGATCACGCGCGCTTGATGTTCGATTTGCAGGTGCTGGCGATGCAGGGCGATGTCACGCGGGTCATCACGTTTCAGCTCGCGCGCGAGACCAGCAACCGCACGTATCCGGAGATTGGCGTGCCCGATCCGCATCACCCGCTCTCGCACCACGGCAACGACCCGGAGAAGATCGCGCGCATGGCTAAGATCAACGCGTTCCACGTGTCACTCTTTGCCGAGTATCTCGCGAAACTGAAGGCCACACCGGAAGGCAACGGCAGCCTGCTTGATCACTCGCTCATTCTCTATGGCAGCGGCATCGGCAATCCGAACATCCATGACCACACGAACCTGCCGATCCTCGTGGCGGGTGGCGCGGCGGGCGGAATGAAGGGCGGCCGGCACATCAAGTATGCTCAGCCGACTCCGCTGGCGAATCTCCACCTGACGCTCCTCGACAAGGCCGGCGTCCACCTCGACTCATTCGCCGACAGCAACGGCAAGGTGGATGAGCTGTTCGAGCCGCTGGGGATTTGAAGTTGGGTAAGAGTGGCCTCTCCAGAAGATTCTATGTTCAGCATTTTCAGACGGCAAAAATCGAAACCCTATGACTGGAAAAAGGAGCACAACCGTTTGTGGAACGCGCTCGTTCCTCCGGAAGGCCAAGCC
>CAYXDZ010000711.1:0-1660 GCA_964463815.1 uncultured Verrucomicrobiota bacterium
CTGCTCGGACTCGGCGCCTCGACAGCGCCAAACCGCCTTCGCCTTCGCTTCCGTCAGCGGCAAGCCCTTGTTCATGCCCGGCCGCTGGTGGCCGATCGTCGTCAGCCACGTATCCTTCAGCATCCGCTGACGCTGCTCGATCAGCTTCAGCAGCACCTCTCCATTCGGGTAAGACGCCAGCATGGCCTTTGGTCCATCCACGTCGGGGAGATCCTTCGCTCCCAGGTGCTGGAGTATCTGCTTGGCGATGATCCAATGCCCCGTCTCGCCACAATGCACGCCATCACCCGCCAGGAAAAAGGCTGGATCCTTGGTGCGCTGCTCGGCGAGATAACGATTCATCGGCCCGTGCAAATCCACCACATCCCAGCCGTCGGCGCGTTTGGTCAACAGCCAGTCCGAATACCGATCCAGTGTGTTGCCGTAACCAGGATGTCCGCCCTTCACTTCATCGAACGTCGGCGGCGTGACGTGAAGAATCTCCGCCCCCGCGGCAGCGCACTTGTCGCGCAATCGTTGGAGACCATCGCGGTATCTGGTAAACCGCCCCTCGTCGAACGGCAGGTAAATGCCGTCGTTCATCCCGTAGCAGGCCACAAGGAAGTCAGGCTTCAACTGCGCCAGCACGCGGTCAAGTCGCTCATGCAGATCCGGCCGCGGAAACTGCCCGCCGGCGTGCCCGTCCTCGGACAACCCGCTCACCGTCTCGCTCGGCAGGCCGACGTTGATGAACTCCACGTCGCGCTCTGGAAACCGCGTCACAAAGTACGCCTCGATGGTTTCCACGTACGCGCCGCTGTAAGTGATGCTGTCGCCGAGGAAGACGACGCGTTTGGCGTCCCCGAACATTGGGGCGGTGTCGGCCGCGGAGGTTTCCGCGAGACCTAACTGTAGGCAGAGCAGCAGGCAGCAGGCAGTGACCGAAAATTTCGGGTGGCGCATAATCTGAGTAAGAGTTGAATCGAAGCACATTCGAGAAAGATCACGGCGTCGCAGACTCACCACCCGACGCTGCCTCCGAGCGCTTTGATCGCGCAGCCGCGCTGGCGGTTTCAACCTCCCGCTGTTCGCGCAGCCGTTCAAAGAATGACTTGAGTTCGCTCAATGCGGGTGGCTTGGGAAGCAGTTGTTGCAAGCCCTCGTCATCGCGCTGCGGCACCCCGGAACACAGGCGGGCCAGTGCTGCGTCCGCCTGGGAACCGAGTCCGGCGGTTTCAAATGCGCGAACGTAATCCTTCCACGTGAAACCATGGTTTTGCAGGAGCACGTAAAGGTCAAACCAGTCACGGCTCTTGGAACGACGCGCCGACAGCAGGCTCTTGCTTTGGAACAGTTCTGGAATTTCCGCAACCCGCACGCCTGCCGGCAGACCCGGGCGCAACACCCGAAGCTGGGCCTGATCGGGCACAAAAAAAGACACCTTGACGATTCCATTAACCAGAAAGTCCTGCTGGTAATCGCGCAACTCAAGGCCACCGTGAACAAACTCCGCGACGGCCGCCTCATCATCGTTGTTCGCAAACTCCAGGCCTGCTTTGTGGGCGGTGGCGACCAGTGCCTCCAGACGGTGGCGTGGCAGTTGGTGATTGAGCCACGCCAGATCAAGGTCTTCGCTGATGCGATGCCCAATGCGCAGGCTCAACGCGGAACCACCAACCAG
>CAYXDZ010000712.1:0-1655 GCA_964463815.1 uncultured Verrucomicrobiota bacterium
TTTTCAAAATCTTGAAGCAGGTGGTGGCGGCCGTCACCACCGTGCAGGATCCGCGCGGAATCATCAGCCGCGACGTCTTCGCGGAAATTGTGCGGCGCGTGCTGACGACGGCCTCGGCGAACCTCGAAGTGCTGGTAGGCAACCAGCCCCACGCCGTCCAGGACACCGTGGCCGCCGCCCTCGAACTCGCCTCCGGCGTGCTCGAAAACCGCGTCAACGGCGACAACCTCCCGCTGCTCATCCAACGGTTGCTGCATGAAGTGCTCTGGGAGGAACTGGACCTGGGTGAGAAGAACGCCCTGGAGCAAACCGCCCGGCGCATCCTCAAAGCCGCCTGACCCAACCCCGCAAACTTATGAGAACGATCCGCACATTGCTCAAAACCGGCGTCGCGCTCGCCTTGCTCCTGGCCACGGTTTCCTGTCGCACGATCCAGTATCGTGAAGTCCAGTCCGACTTCGAGCGCGCCGTCGCCGCGGAAACCGCCCGCGCGGAATCGCCGTTCGTGGACTGGTATCAAGGCGTCGCCACCACGTTGACGGATGACTTCATCGCCAAACTCGACGCCAAACTCCGGCCCAACGCGTGGATGTTGCGCGGCCTGTCCGAGTGGCGTCTGGGTGATTACGCAGCCGCCGATGCCAGCGCGGCCCAGGGCACGCGGGAATTGGAACGCCAGCCAGCCACCGCAGCGCACCCGGCCGCTTCGCGCGATGCCATCGTGCTGACCCTGCTGCCGGGGCTGGTGGAGGATTCACGGTTGCGGGACCGGCTCCTCGCGTTGGGTCACGCCGAACTGCTGGCCGAAAGTTACCAGAGCCATTTCCTTCCGCAGTTCAAGGCCGTGCTCAATCAGTTCCGCGAGGCGAAGGAACAATTCGCGGCCCCCACGCCGGCCGCCGTGAAGCACTACTGGCATTACCAGGTCTGGCGGGCGTTGCAGAACTGGAACATCACCCTCGGCCGGCTCGCCGTCGGCGAACCCGTGACCAGCCAGGCCTACGCGGAGGCCGACGGCGTCATCGCGGATCAATTCGCGACGCTGACGGGCGGAACCAACCTGGTAACCGCCATCCAGGCCGCCAAACAGGCCATCCCCGCCGACCACTCCTACCGCCAGCTGATCGAATTCGAGGAAACGCAGTAGTCGGTCAAACTCTTCGCCCGTCCCACCCATGTTAAGCGCGCTGGCTCTGTGAAGGGCTCTCCAGCACGCATCGCCACACTTTGTTGTCCGCAGCCGGCGCGAGCTTGATTACCTTGGCCGTGGACCGATCGACTTTGTGGTAGGTGCTGTTACCGGCCGCTCCGAGGTGCAGGCGTTTATGCCCCTTGCCATCATTTCATCAAGACGGTGTTCCATATTCTTTGGGTGACAGCGGCGGGCAGGGGCGTCATATCTTGGCCTCGTCCAACCGCCGTTTCATCAGGACCACACCCTCGCGAAACCCGCTGAGAACCACATGCCTGACGACCGCGTGCAACAAGTCTGGTATCGCCACGGCCCATTGCGCGAGCGAGTTTCGCTACGGTCGGGCAGGCCGCAGGGTCTGGCCAGGAGCTGGCATCCCAATGGCCGTCTTGCGAGCGAGCTACGGTATCACAACGGCCGGTTGCATGGTCGCTGCCGGCAGTGGGATGAGCACGGCCGGTTG
>CAYXDZ010000713.1:0-1653 GCA_964463815.1 uncultured Verrucomicrobiota bacterium
CCGGCTAGTTACCGGAAGAATCCCGCCCTTGCCGCCCTAGGGGCGGCGGCGGTTATCTAGGCGTTGGATTGCCGGCTTCACAAGTTCTTTTTCCCCGCGCCGCGATCAACGACCCTCCGGGCGAGGACAATTCCGGCCCATGCTTGATCAACCGGCGGCTGGTGGTTGGTGCGGACGGGCGGATGTTGAGCTGGTGGAACCGGCGGGCGGTGGTCCCGGTCACGATTGCCACGCGAACCATGAAAGCAAACTTCCTTCAGTCCCGGTGGGCGTCGATGGGGGCGCTACTGTTCGCCTGCTGCCTCGCCGGTTGCGCAACGACCATCCCCGGGGCGAGCCGGAGCTTGTTGTCCTTCCTCCAGCCCGGAAGCACGACCAGGCAGGAAGTGGTGCTGGCCTTGGGCCAGCCCTCGGCGACACTGGAGCAAGAGCGCATTCTGACCTACCGGATTGGTGAAGACCCACGGCAGGGATATTACGTGATCACTGCGAAGGCACTGATGCCGTGGGAGGCGGTTCGCCACAGCCTCGTGCTGGTGTTCGATGCCGGGGGCGTGCTGCAACAACACCGTTTGGTGGCGGTCCAATGACGATTCGGGCCACATTTAAGCGCGGTTGCCCGGCGGTGGTGGCGGGTTTGGCCGGCATGTTCGTTTCGGCCGGGTGTCTGGTGATCCCGGTGGATTATTACCAGGCCGGCTCCCGCCGGAATCTCACCCCCCGGACGGCGGCACAAATCGAGGTGGGCACCACCACCAAGTTGGAGGTGGTGCTCATGCTGGGCGAGCCGGACTATGTGTCCGAGAGCGAAGACCGCTTGGGCTATGCGTGGTCGAAGGTCAAGGCTGTCGTCTTCGTGGGCGGATACTACAGCGCCGCCATGGGGGAGCTGGCCCGCAATCACGTCCTGGTCATTGCGTTCGACGAGGCCGGCCGCGCCGTCGAAGCGGAGCTGCACAAGACCTGGATCCACGAAATGCCGCCGGCATTGGATGCGGGGATGACGCCTGACCCGGGCCCGCCGTGAAGTTGGGGCGGCGGGCCCGGCTCACCTGGCCGTCAGCGGATTCCACGCGTCGACCGAGTTGGTCGGTGCAAATACTTGTTCAAGCCTGCGCTTTTCCACGTGCCCGTCGGCGAAGGTGTAGTTTGCGCGGCCGGCGTGACGTTCAGCGTCAATGTCCGACGGCGTTTCGCGTGCGGTCCAGAAGTGCGCCATGATGTGATCGACGGAGCCGGGCACTTCGGCGTGGAGGATCGTCGCCACGGGTTTGGGAAGGCTGGACAGCTGGCGCCACGTGCGCGGGCTGCCGGGGTAGTCGTCGTACTCCGGATCAAGCTCGAAATAGACGTTCTGACCGTAGCTCCAGTTCCTTGGCTCTCTCCGGGAGGGGCACCGGTAAACGCCATTGAACAGGTTCGTCCACCGCGCGTCTTCGGGGGCACTCAAGTACGACGCGAGCGCCCGGCCCCACGGAAGCTGCCGATGGGCGAAGGCGGAATGCGCGGAGCGCGCGAACTCGCCGTTGTGATCATCCGCGTAAAGAAGCGAAGCGACGGCGACTTGGCGGAGGTTGCTCAGGCAGGCGGTGGCGCGAGCCGTTTCTTTGGCCCGCGCCAGGGCTGGCAGCACTAACGCCGCGAGCACGCCGA
>CAYXDZ010000714.1:0-1645 GCA_964463815.1 uncultured Verrucomicrobiota bacterium
TCGCGCCGGGCATTCGACGCTCTCGTCAACGCGATGAAGGGAATCACCAACACCAGGATCAACAGGACAAAGAGGACGAGGGCGAGGACTTCCATAATGGTCTGGTCAAAGGGTTGAACCGGAAACGCCAAGCGCGTGTCTAGCAGGCCGACGGCAAGGCCACAAGCGACCTCATTGCAATCGTAGCCGGGCAAAACCGGTGGTCACGGCGACACCGTAGCGACGTCAGCCCCCGGACCGTGAATTGATTAATGAAATGCGACCATCGAGAAAGCGAATGTGCCGAGCTCACCGGCGGAGGGTTGGCCGTCGGTGAAACCATTCAAGTCGGGGAGGTAACGACAGTTTGACAACGCCACCACGGTTTCCATATTCGCGGCATGTGGTCCACGCGAAACTTGGTTTGCCTCGGTTTGCTGATGGCCGGTTTCGCGGGCTGGACCCAATCCCCTGCCCCGCAACCCGCTTCCCCCGGACAGCAGGAGGTGACGCCCAGCGCCTCGACGACCGCGATGAGGCACTCTCCGGTTGGCGCGCGTGATGGCAACCGCTTTGGCACCACACCCGCACACACTTGGCGCGGAGCACCGGGACAATCGAACTGGTGGTGGGAGGTGAAGTTTGCCCAACCAGAGCCGATTGGCGCGATTCTCCAGATCACCGGCGATCACGAGTTTGTGTTTCGCAATGCACCCCGGCGGTATGTGTGGCAGGTGTCGGACGACGAGATCAACTGGCGTGATCTGCCGGAAACGAGACAATTGGATGAACGGCGGATCTTTCGCGTGCATCGCCTCCAGCAGGCCCGGAGTGTTCGGGCCATCCGCCTGCGCATCGACGGCGTACACGGCGAGGCCCCCGTGCTGCGGGAGATCGAACTGTATGCCGCTACCGATGCCACCATCGCGTTTCCCGACTGGATCGTGGCGGTGAACACGACGCACGCCGCCACCTTGCCGGGGCATGGCCAGGAATTCATTCCATTGGCTAAATCGTCCGCCGGTGGCGAGTCGCTTGAGGCGCAGCAAGTTTGGCTGGATGCCTTCACCCCGGAATTCGTCGCCGCCGAACCGCGTCCGCTGGCGGCGTTTCTTTCCGGCAACTTCAAGGACTGGTGCGAGGTGGATCGCTCGCTCTGGCGCGGGACGAGCCGGATCTTGAAAGAGGCGAAGCTGCCGATGTGGGCTTCGTGCGGCGGGGCGCAGGGACTGGCGATCCTCGCGGAGACCGGGATCGAGCAGCCCTGGGACTGTCCGCATTGCCGCGACCCGCAACGGCCGTTGCTGCCGATCTACACGCATATCGGCCACACGGGCGGCGATTTGAAATGCGGTGATTACTCGGCGTGCCTTCACGAGCGCGGGCCGCATGAAGTTGCAAAGATCGTTGACGATCCGGTTTTTGCCGGACTGCCGGCAGCGTTTCAGGTGATGCAAAGCCATTGCGGCCAGATCGAGTGGCCGCCGCGCGGTTGGTCGTTGATCGCCACCGCCGGCAAGGGCGCGCTCACCAGGACGCAGTGCCTCCGCCTGGAGGGCCGGCCGATCTACGCGGCGCAGTTCCACATCGAACTGGCCGGCACTCCGGAGAATTCACGGATCATCATGGCGAACTTCCTCAACCTGGCGCGGGCATGGCACCAGCG
>CAYXDZ010000715.1:0-1639 GCA_964463815.1 uncultured Verrucomicrobiota bacterium
GTGAAGCCCGGCGACTGGGTGCTCGCGATGGGCGGCAGCAGCGGCGTCGGCTCGGCGGCCATCCAGATCGCCAAGGGCCTGGGTGCCCGCGTGATCAGCACCGGTTCCACGGACGACAAACGCCAGCTCGCCCTGGACCTCGGTGCCGATCACGTCGTCGATCATTCCTCGAAGTACTGGGCGAAGGACGTACGGCAGTTCACCGGCCGCCGCGGCGTGGACATCGTGGTTGAACACATCGGTGGCGACACCCTTTTGCAGGCGCTGCAATGCCTCGCGCGCAATGGCTCCGTCGTCACCTGCGGGGCCACGGCCGGCAAGACGATTCCACTCGATCTCTGGCCGCTGTTCGTGAAACAGCAACGGATCATTGGCAGCTATGGCCGCAATCGCGCCGACATGCAGCGCACCCTCGAGTGGGCCGCCGCCGGCAAGCTCAAGGCCGTGATCGACCGCGTTCTACCGCTCGCCCAAACCCGCGAAGCGTTCGACCTCCTCCGCGCCCGCCAGGTGAGCGGGAAGATTGTCATCGCTGCTTGAGGGCTCATTGCTGAAGCGCTTTACCGCTCGTCACTGACAGCCGCTACGACACTCCGGCCACCCGGCACCAAAGCTCGCGGTGGCGACAGAACGGGCACATCCATGCCCGGCCAGCGGCCTGCGGCAGCGGAACAAACTCCCTGCATTCACACTTGTCACAGCGGCGGTCCCTTGCCCGCGCCAGACGACGCAAGCGCAGCCAGTCGGTCAGCATGACGGTAATGCCGCCTACTGCCAGCGCGGCGACCACCGTCAACAAGACCACCGCCCCCCAGGCAAACCCGTGGTGGAAACGCAAGACCCCGAGCGTCAGACCGGCAGTCAACAACATGGACAAAGCGGTGTGCGAGCGCGGGGATGATTCGATTTTCTCCGTCAACGACCCACACGTTCGGCACAGCAGGAAGTTCACGCCCACGATGCGCCCGTCACGTCGCGCCTCACGCCAGGAACAGCCATGTTCACTCAGGGTCGAAGCTTCGTGAGGAGGCACCAGCGGCACGAGCTTCCCCTCATCGAGCCGGAGCGCCAGCACGTTGGCGGGCAGCAGCGTGCCCAGTGATACGTCATCATGGGTGGCCGGCGACTCCATCGGCACGGGCACCTTGGGACCGCGCAGGCAATTATCGCAGCAGAGACGATAAACCGTGGACATCGGTCTGGCTCAGTCAGCGTTTCGCCTTGCGACCAGCTCCGGCGCGACGAACCCGAGCGCGAGCAACGTGCCGCAGAAGTACATGAAGAGCTGCTGCGTCGCGTTGAACTCGGAAGTCAGCCACTGACCGAATCCGAGTTGCACAAAGATGAACAGGCTCCACGTCAGCATCGCCGCGAGCAGCATCGGCGGGCGTTTGCCGAGAAACTCGCCGCGAACCAGGGAGGCCGCCGCCAGCCCAAACGCCAGCACTTCACCGAGCGCAAGCAGCCAGAACGTGGCGCTGAGCCCGGGAAACTTCGCCAGGATCGTCGCGCCAAATTTTTCGAGCAGCCAGTCCGGGGGGCCGCTGACGACCTTGCCGATCCCGGTAAATCCCCAGACCATCAGGAAGAGCAGATTGATCGCAAGCAGCGCGCCAGCGCGGAGGAACATTGTGAGCTT
>CAYXDZ010000716.1:0-1636 GCA_964463815.1 uncultured Verrucomicrobiota bacterium
CTCACCGTTGCCCGTCGGCGAACACGCTCTCCAGGATGGTTTCCTTGATCTTCCACATCACCGCGATGGTGATGGCCAGCGGCATGACCATGAAGAGCAGCAACAGCAGTCGCGCGAGCCATAGATACTGGCGTGTCACAAACTCCGCCGCCGCGTCAAAGGTCAGCCGGTCCACCCCGAACAGGGCCACCTGGCACAGGCCCAGCACGGCGAGGATGCCGTAGTTCAGCTTCGCCATGGACGCGGTTTCCTCCCGCAACGCCTGGTCGGGCAGCATCGCGGTCAGGCGGCGCAGGAGCGCGTTCAATTGCGCGAGGAAAAGCAGGCCGAAGAGGATCAACGCGGCGGCGGAAATCTTGAAGTAGAGCACTTCCGGCCGGCGCGTCCACCAGTAGAGAAAAGGCGAGAAGCCGATCAGCAACAGGCTCAATCCGCGCACCCGGTCCGCCGTCCGCTGCCAGCCGATGACGCCCGGTTGGAAACGGCCGATTTGCCAGACGCCATACCACAACAGCGAGGTGACCACGAGGCCTGGAAAAATTCCGAGCGAGTGCAACAGGTCCGAGAAAGGCGACGGCAGGCCCGAGCCGACGCGGTAAAGGGTCCAGTAAACGATGACCAGCGCGGTGGGCAGCGTCCAGACGAGGGAGGCGAGTCCGCGCACGACGCCGCCGAGCCCCTTGAGCAACGTGTCGCCGGGCGGCCCGGAGTTTGGGGAACTGGTGGAGTAAGGCCAGGAATCGGCGGCTCCGTCATCTCCGGAATGGGGCTGGTCCGAATCGGACAGCGGATCATCGGATGGCCGGAAGGCGGGCATCAGCGCCGGTCAAAAGGTGAGGTACGTCGTGTTCTTGATGCCCCGCTCGTAGTCGTCCAGCAGGCGCATGCCTTCGGAGGGCTTGAGGCGGTCGCTCTTGATGGCGGCATCGATCTGCGACTTCATCCGGCGCTTGAGTTCATTCTCGTCGTACTGCACGGAGGTCAGCGCCTGGGCGATGGTGGTGCCTTCGATGATTTCCTCGACGTAATAACCGGCGGCTTCGTCGGGATCGAGGAAGACATGCAACTCGTTCACGCGGCCGAACAGGTTGTGCAGATCACCCATGATGTCCTGGTAGGCACCCATGAGGAAGAAGCCGAGGTAATACGGCTCGTAGCCGTCGCTCTTGCCGTTCGGTCGCAATGCATGCAGCGGCAGCGTATCGCGCACATCGTTCAAGCCGATGAACTTGTTGATCTGCCCGTCGGAATCGCAGGTGATATCGACCAGGGTACCTTCGCGGCCGGGTTGTTCATCGAGGCGGGCCACCGGCATGATCGGAAACAACTGGCCGAGCGCCCAGTGATCGAGCAGCGACTGGAACACCGAGAAATTGCAGAGGTACTGGTCGCCGAGGCTGTCTTCGAGCAGGCGGATTTCCTCGGGCTGGTAGGCCTGGCCCTTGAAGCTGTCCACGACCTTCTTGGCGATCTCCCAGTAAAGCCCCTCGATCTTCGCTTTGTCGGGCAGTTCGAGCAGGCCGAGCGTGAACATGCTCTGCGAATCCTCCCGATGCTCGAGTGCGTCGTGATAGGCTTCGAGCTTGTTCAGCTTGTCGAGGTTGGCGCGGATTTCCAGCAACTCCTTGACGAGCGC
>CAYXDZ010000717.1:0-1634 GCA_964463815.1 uncultured Verrucomicrobiota bacterium
CAACGCCGCCGACTTGGTGTGGTGCTCGCTCGCGAACCCGGTTTGTTCCATCAACTCACGGTACTCGACAACATCCGCCTGCCGCTGCTCTACCACGGCGGCGGCAGCGCGCGGGAGATTGACGACCGCGCCGGGCAGTTGTTGAACGCGCTCGAGCTTGAAAAGCATGCCCGCGTCGCCAGCACGAAACTCGCGCAGCCGATGGCCCGTCGTGTCTTGCTGGCCCGCGCCCTCGCCCTCCGGCCGGACTTGTTGCTGCTGGATGATCCCTGCGCCGGGCTTGAGGAGTGGGATCGTCGCTGGTTGATTCAGTTCCTAGCGCGACTCCACGCCGGTCACGAGTTGAATGAGGGTCGGCCCCTGCCGCTGATCATCACCGGACACACACCGGCGGACTGGCGTTCCTTGCCGAACTTGCACTGGGCATTCCTGCGGGATGGTGTCCTCGGCGTCGCCGGCAAATGGGAACAACTCGTTGCGTCCGCGCCGGAACTGTTCCACGCTGGCGAAGTCGAACCGTCGCCTGATTGAGAGCTGCGAATGAACACACCTGAACATCGATCCGAAGCCGGGAGAGCTCTGACCGAAACGGGGCGGGCGGTTGTGCTTCGTTTCCCTTCATGTCCCTTCGTAATGTGTGCATTCTCCGCTTCCTGACCCATGGCCCTGCAAGACCTCACTCCGCAACTGCGCACGCGCCTCAACCAGATGGAGGTGGCGGTCGGGCTTTTTGTGGCGATGGCCGCGCTGCTTTTGCTGGCCGGCACGGGTTATTACCTGAAGCACACCGCGCAACGCAAAGGCTGGCTGGTCGAGAAGGCGAAGTATTACACGTTCCTCCGCACCGCGGCCGGCATCCGGGTCGGTGATCCGGTGCGATTGATGGGGCGCGACGTGGGTGAAATCACCGTCGTGGAAATGATGCCCGCCGACGACCAATGGAGCCGCGAGCTTGAGTTGAATGTGTACATCGAATTCGTCGTGCGCGCGCCGTATTACGGTTATCTCTGGGTGGATTCCCGCGCCCGCGTCACTTCTTCGGACTTGCTGGGCAACCGCGTCATTGAACTGACCCGCGGCGTGAACGGTCAACCGACCTACCGCGACGAACCAGCGCGTTCAGTGGGTTTCTGGACGAACTCGCGCATCACCGAGATTTACCACGAGGGCGAATACAAGCCCGTCACGCCGGAGGCGAAGGGTTTCTGGCTGCTGGCCCTCGAACCGCCCACGTTCAACGACCGGGCGGAGGCGCTGTTGAACCAGGTCGAGGCAGCGTTGCCGAACATTCTCACGTTGACGAACCAGTTGCAATTCCTGTTGGAAAGCGGCGGCGACGCGGCCGTCAACCTGGATGACCTGATCACGCAAACCAAGCCGACCCTCGAAAACCTCGCGGAGATCACCGAACTGATCAAGGAACCCAGGGGTGGCCTCGGCGAATGGCTGTTCCCGACGGATGTGCGTGAGGAACTGATCACCACGCTCGGCACCGCCGACGACACGCTGCAATCCGTCGATGCCAAGCTGACCACCGTGTCCTCGAACCTGAACGTCTCGCTCGCGTCGCTCACCGAATCGCTGGATCACCTTGCCGAGATCACCGGCAACCTGAACCGCCAGGTGCAGTTGAA
>CAYXDZ010000718.1:0-1631 GCA_964463815.1 uncultured Verrucomicrobiota bacterium
CGTGGCAGGTCGTCGGCCTTGGTGACCTTCTTCTTTGCCTGGGCCAGGGCCGGGGAAGTCCAGGCGACCAGCAAGGCGGTCAGCGCGAGCAAGAGGTTCAGGGCATGTTTCGGGAAGCGGAAGCTGCGTTTCATGGTGTGAATGATTGGTGTGAACCGCCAAACGAGCAACGGGAAAAAGTGGGGCGAAAGGTGGAGGCTGCACTTCAGTTCCTTCCAGACCGTATTCACGGGTAGCGCACGCGCCTCGTGTGCGACGGTGCCCCCCCGGCCAACGCGCCCTGGCGCGTCTTCGCGCGAGTCCCCACGATCTGCGGCGCGCGTGGTTCCGGTGGCGCAGCAGCACGTGGAAACCTCACGCCAGCCGGTCGATCAGGCGACGCGCGATGCCAGCCGCCTCCGCGTAATCCGTCTGGTCCACGCATTCGCACAACTGCTCGAAATCCGACCGCGCTGATTCCGGCGGATGCTGCGACTTCAACTTCGCCACGGCCTGGCCGATGGCTTCGACTTCCGCATCCTCCAGCGCCATGGCCAGTTCTTCGAGCGCGGTCTGCCAGCGACGCGCGGTGCCGACGGTCTCGCGCGCCGGAGCCGGCCGGCCGACACCTCCAGCGAGGGCGTTCAACTGCCCGGCCCCTTCGACGATGCGGGCCGCCTCGCGTTCGAGTTCCGCCAGCATCGCGGCGGTGTCGCCCTGATCGAACTTGATCGCCAGTTCGAGCGTCTTGGCCAGCCGCCGCAACGCGTCCGCCGACACTTCGCCGGCCACACCCGCGAGCGCGTGCGCCTGGCGTTGGGCCACCTCGCCGTCGCCCGCGGCCAGCGCCGTCCGCAAGTCGCCGAACACGCGCGTCACTTCGCTGGCGGTGCGCGTCACCAGTTCCCCGAGCGAATCCGCGGGGAGTTCCAGCCGGTTCATCGCGTCGCGCAAATCCAGACCGGGAACCACCGGCACGCCGTCCGGGTCAATGCTGACATGAACGGGCTCCGCTTCCTCGCTGGAACCGCCGAACAAATCCGGCTGCAACGCGGATTTCTCCTTCTTACGGCGCGGGCGCTTGGGCCGTGCCGGCGTTGGCTCAATGGACTGTTCCGCCGCTGGCGAAGCGGGTTCATCGATGGCTGGTGGTTCGCTTGACGCGGGTTCAGTTTCCGCAGCTTCCGTTTCGCTGGTCGAGCTGCTTGATGCTTCACCCGGGGTCATTTCTGGCTCGTTAGTGACAAGTTCAGTCGCTTCGGGCTCTTCCGCCAAGGCCCGGTCTGGCGGCGATTCGTCATGGAACGGCGAAGACATATCCTCCGCGGAGGTTTCAAATACCTCTTCAGAGTCGGCGGGCGTCCACTCCGGCCCGTCGTCCGGTACCGGCCCAAAGGGCGATTCGATTTCTGTTTCATCGGGCGAAGCAAACTCGGCAACCGGCTCGTCCGGAGGAACAGCTTCGGGCTCCGCCGGAGCTGCTGCCGGCGACGGTGGTTGCTGCGGGCTGGAAAGCCCGCGCTCCGGGTCCGGGTCCGCGGGTGGTTCGTCAACTTCCGAGGCCGAATTCGCCGAAGTGCTTTCCGGCCGGGTTGCGGCTTCCGCCAAGGCCATCGCCTCGGCGGCCGCCGCTTGCGCCGCGAGCAATTCCG
>CAYXDZ010000719.1:0-1627 GCA_964463815.1 uncultured Verrucomicrobiota bacterium
AGGTCGTGCTGCTTCAGGTAGGCTTCCATCTCGGCGTCGCTCCAGTGGAAGACGGGGCTGAGCTTGAGGGAACCGAAGTTTCCGTCGGGCGACACGATATCGAGACCGGCGCGATTGGGATTCTGCACCTTGCGCAGGGCGGTGATCCATACGGTGGGCGCGAGTTCCTTCATGCCGCGCTGAAAGGGCTCCAGCTTCATCACGGTGCTGAAGGCCTTGATACGTTCCTCGTTCTCCGGCGTTGGCTCGGGCATGCCACCGAAGACGGCGTCGTAGTGGGCGGCGGTGAGCTTGGGGAGATAAGCCTTGATGTTCAGCTTCAAGCGCGCCTTAAGGTCCTCGGCGTGTTTGTAGGTAGCCGGACGGTTGTAGCCGTGGTCCACCCACAGCACCGGGATGTCCGGCTGGACCCGGGTCACGAGATGAAGAATGACCGCCTCGTAGGGACGGAAATTGGTCGAGACGATGGCCCGGCCGCCGGCCTGGGCAAGCCCCCATTTCACGATGTCGAGCGCGGATTTGTTCCGCAGTTCAGCGTTTGCGGCGGTGATTTGTTGGTCGTTCAAGCGTTTCAAGTCGTTCATCTGATCAAGGGGTCAAATTGTATAATCGTCCTTGGTCTTCACGCGGCCGAAGGAGATGCGGTTCCACAGCCGTTCGTGGCCGTAGTAGAGAAAGATTTTTGTGAACAGCTCCACCAGGCCAATGCTGAGGGCGAACTTAAATTCGCGGGTGATCAGCCACGAAATCAGAATCGTGTCCACCGTGCCGGTGCCCCGCCACGAGACGGCTTTGACTACACTGCGAGTATGGTTGTCGGTGGCCATGGCAGGTGCGTTGATTCAGAGTGGCGGGATAAATCAGCCTCAGCTCAGGCCGCCGCCAGTTCCTTCAGGAAAACCCGGTCGCACCAGTCGCCGAACCGCTCGCCAGAATTGCGCTCCTTAGCGTAGCGGGTGAGCACAGGACGGAGTTCATTCTCCATGTCCGGGTCCTTCACCACGTCTTTCCAGAGGCGATTCAGCCGCGTGCCGCCCTCGTTGCTCCCAAAGTAAACCTGGTAACGGCCGGGGCCTTTGCCGACAAAACCGATCTCCGCCATGTACGGCCGCGCGCAGCCGTTCGGGCAGCCGGTCATGCGGATGATGATTTCCTCACCGCCGAGCCCCACCTCGGCGCAAAGCTTCTCGATACGATCCAGTAAGCCCGGCAGATAACGCTCGGACTCGGCGAGTCCCAAACCGCAGGTGGGCAGGGAGGGACAGGCCATCGCGGCGCTGTGCAACGGGCTGGCCTGCACCTCGCCGGTGCGCACGCCATGGGCCTGGAGGATGCCGTCGATCGCATCCTTGTCGGCGGGCTTCACGTTCGCGAGCACGACGTTCTGGCCGGCCGTCAGGCGGAACTCGATTGGGAATTGATCCGCCACTTTGCGCAGCGCGGTCTTCGCCTTCCAAGTGTCCGTATCCTTGATCCGACCATTCTCGATGAACAGACCGAGAAACCAGTTGCCATCGAACTGTTTCCGCCAGCCGAGGAGGTCGCTTTGCTTGTCGAAGCGATACGGCTTGGGTGCTTCGAGCGTGATGCCGGCGCGCTTTTCAATTTCCTCCTTGGCCCACGCGGC
>CAYXDZ010000720.1:0-1624 GCA_964463815.1 uncultured Verrucomicrobiota bacterium
CGGCCATCTCGCTGCGCCAGACGAGGTGCGTGTCCGGATCGAGAATGGGATCTTCGCGGCCCCAGCGCGGACCATACCAGTCACGCACGTGATGCCCGTGCTTGATCGGGAGTTCGGCCTGCGCGCCGTCGGCATAGTGCAGGCGGACCACCGCGATCGCGGTGCCATCATCCGTGCCCCAGGCCGTGGCCCCCAGCAGGTGCAACTGCTCGAACGTTGCTCCCACTTCGATGTCCGTGACGTTGGTCCGGGCGGCGTTGCCCAATCGTGCCGAGCCGCCGCCCCACAATTCGACAACCCCGGAAATCTGCCAGGGCACGCCGTTCATGACGTGCTCGCCCACGGGCACCGCCCACGGTGCGTCCACGAAGTCGAACTGCGAAGGCCCGATGTGTGCCGACAGGTCGATGGGCGTGAGGTCGGCGGCGCGGCATGGATGGCCGAGGGTCAGCAAGCCCAGCAGGCAGACGCATGACAGTGTTTTCATACCTTGTGATCTTCGGTGAATTTCCCTGGCCCCTCACGAGCGACCTTGTGTTCATGGTTTAACGTTTGTGCGCAGCAGTGTCATTCCGAAATTTGGGCGAAATGCTGCTGGCCGCGACGACGCTGGGCTGCGCGACGGGGAAGTCATTCTGTTGGGCACCGCGCCCGATACGCAGTTTGATCGCGATTCACGGTCTCCCATTGAATTCGCAACCAAACACCTTGACTCCGGCGGGTGACCGGCGGGAAATCGACGTGTTGTACCCCGCGATCACAAATTTTCTTTGCCGTTGGGTCATCATCGTTGCGGTGGCCTGGTCGGCCGGTCTGGCCAGTAGCACAACTTCCGCCGAGACCTCGGCCGCCCTCTTCGCCGGCTTGGAGCCAATCGCGCCTGATCCTGCGCAAAGCCATCCAGCAGCCGAGGGCTGGCACAAGGATGCGGTGGTCTATCACGTCTGGTTGGCCGCCTTCCGCGACTCGGATGGCAACGGCATCGGCGACCTGCACGGCGTCATCCAGAGCCTCGACACCCTTCGCGACCTGGGCGTGAACACGCTCTGGCTCTCGCCCTTTTTTGAAAACTCCAGCTCGCCCCGTAACCTCCACGGCTACGATGTCATCGATCATCATCGCGTCGATCCCCGTTTCGGCACGAACGCTGATGCCGATGAACTGATCCGCGAGGCGCACGCGCGTGGACTGAGATTGATCTTCGATTTCGTGCCCAACCACCTCTCGACGCGCCATCCGTGGTTCATCGAATCCCGTGATCCGGCCTCGCTGAAACGCGACTGGTTCCTCTGGCGCGACGAACCGCCGCCCGGACCCTGGACGGGGTTGGACAACCGCAGCGACTGGCATCCGCTCGAAGACGCGTTTTACTACGGCATCTTCTCGCGCGGCATGCCGGACGTGAATCATCGCAACCCGGATGCCCGCCTCGCCCTCGCGCGCGCTGCGCGTCACTGGCTCGACCGCGGCTTCGACGGCATCCGCATGGATGCGGTGCGTTACCTCTATGAAAATCTCGACGGCGAAGGCGCGAAGGCGGATCAGGAAGACCGGCCCGAATCCATCGCTTGGTTTGAAGCCTGGCGGCGCGAGGTGATGGACCCGTACACGGCGAAGGGATTTG
>CAYXDZ010000721.1:0-1623 GCA_964463815.1 uncultured Verrucomicrobiota bacterium
GGCAGTTCCTCGATGGGAAACAACGGCTCGCCGGTCACGCGGTCGAGCACGAAGAGATGGCCCATCTTGGTCGGTTGCACGACGCAATCGATCACCCGGCCGTCGCGTTCGAGTCGCGCCAGCACGGGCGGCGTGGGCAGATCGTAATCCCAGAGATCGTGGTGCACGGCCTGGAAATGCCAGAGCCGGCGACCAGTGTTCGCGTCGAGCGCAAGCGTCGAGTTGCCGAACCAGTTTGCGCCCGGACGATTGCCGCCCCACTTGTCGTTCGCCGGCGAGCCGGTGCCCATGAAGACAATCCCGCGTTCCTGGTCGAGCGTGAATCCGGACCACACGTTTGCACTGCCGACCTTCTTCCAGGAGTCCTCGGCCCAAGTGTCGCAACCAAACTCGCCGGGATGCGGGATGGTGTGAAAGATCCATTTGCGCTCACCCGTGCGGACATCGAACGCGCGGATGTGACCGGGTGCGGTGGGATTCGGTCCTTCGCCGGTGGTCGAGCCGAGGATCAGCAAGTCCTTCCAGACCATGCCCGGAGTGTTGTTGCCGACGCTGAGGAAGAACACGTCCGTGTCGAAACCGTCCTTGTGGCTGATGCGACCCTCCTGACCGAAGCTGGCAACCGGCTTCCCCGTCTTCGCGTCGAGCGCGTAAAGCCAGTTGCCGGCCGAGTGAAAGATGCGCTGGTCGCCCGCGCCGTCGGTCCAGTAGGCGACGCCACGGTTGAGGCCGCCGCCGCGCGCGCCCTGCCACGGATCGAACCGCCAGATGAGTTCGCCTGTCGCGGCGTTCAACGCGGCCACGTGCAGCGTCGGCGTTGTCACGAACATCACGCCGCCCACGATGATCGGATTGCATTCAATGGTCGCGCCGACGTCGCCGGTCTTCCAGGTCCAGGCGACTTCGAGTTGCTTCACGTTCGCGCGGTTGATCTGGTCCAGTACGGAGTAATGCGAGCCGCCGTAGTCGCCGTGGTAAATCTGCCACTCGCGCTGGCTGGCCTTGGGATCGGCGGCGGGTGCGGTGAAGGTGCCGGGAAAGGCGAGCAGGGCGGCGAGTCGGAGCGTGGCTTTCATCGCGAGAATGCCCGTGGTTCTAGGAAGCAGGCGAACCAATGTCAAACTCCGCGCCAACGTGGGGCGATCCAGCCTGGCCGAGCTTCGCTCCCCGGGGCGGTCGAATGCCGGACTGGCGGCACCGACCGGTAGTGACCGAAGTGCCGGGCCTCATTGGGTGCGCCCGCCGACAACCCGACCGGCGGGCCCGGTGAAAACACTCTTGCCAAGCAGCGGGTTTTTGAGAACCTCCGCCTCCCGACCGGTTGCGCGGTTAGCTCAGTGGTAGAGCATCACCTTGACACGGTGGGGGTCAGAGGTTCGAAACCTCTACCGCGCACCATCTTTTTCTAAGGTTGATTCTTCACGGCCGACATGTACGATCGTACGGGAATACCCTGGAATTCCAGCAACTACCTGCAAGTTCAACGGGTTACGCGGCCAGATTGGCAGCTTTCTGAAAATGCGCCTGCGGGCGAGTTGTACGGTCTGGCGGGCGACAGAGCGGACAGCCGGAATCACCAATAAAAACGGGGCTTCCGTGATTGATTCCGATTGAATCCGGGAG
>CAYXDZ010000722.1:0-1620 GCA_964463815.1 uncultured Verrucomicrobiota bacterium
CTTGTCCTGGATGCCGGTGTAGATGGGAGCACGCCGGGGCATCTGGATCACGTACGCGGCGGCCTGGAATCGCACCTCGCGGACGGTCTTGCGGGCGCGCCGCGCGAACACGGCCAGGTTGCTGCCGCGCTGCTGCCGCACCAGTTCGCCGCTCTTGGTGGCCGCCAGGCGCACGGTGCCGGAGCGGGCCTTTTTATGGATGGCGCCGCCGAACTCATGGATCCCGGCGTACTCGACATTGCTGCCGATCGCGGAGAGGACGGCGGAGCCTGAGACCACGGCCTTGCTGGCCCGCAGACTGCGCCGCAACCGGCCGGTGACGACGCCCAGCTTTTTCTCGGCCGGCGGAAACGGCCCCCTGCCGGTCAGCCGGGCCGCGGTGATGTGCGCGATGGTGACCTGGTTCTGTGCATCGAGCGCGCGCGCGATGGCGGAGAGCATCCGCTCGCCGCCCTGCCCGGACATCAGCCGGCGGGCCGGCTCGCTGAACTCGATGGAGATCGTGTCGGCCATGTTCAAAAACGGAGAGCTAACAGCTGAAAGCGAAAATTCATGTCAGCATCATTCTGCGGTGGGGATTGAGCAGGTTCACCACGTCGGGGATGATTTGGAGGTCGCCGAGCGCACTCCACTTCTCGGGCTCGCCCGCGAGGGACTGGCCCTGCTTGTCCATCTTCGCCCACGCGTGCTGGCACTGGAGATACCACGCGTGTTTAAGATCGTACGGCAGCAGCGTGCTGCCGGCGGGTTGCGCGGTGTCCTCGGTTTCGGCTGTGTCGTACCAAAAGCCGCCGGTGTAGGTGACGCGGTATTGCGTCCGGTGCGTGCCGACGGCCTGGCCGAAGCTGATCAGGCCGGCCAGCTCATCCTGCATCTGGATCGCGCCCGTCTGCACGACCCAGCCGGCGGCGAGGTCGCTGCGCAGCTCGACGGTGGTGATGGTCTCGAGCGGGTAACGGGTGAGCGTCCAGTGGTCGCGGTCCGCGCTGAAAATATCCACGGCCCCGACCAGGCGGGCGAACTTGCGGTTGCACACCCGCTCGAACTGCGAAGCGACCCCGCGCCCGAGCGCGGTGATCCGCGCGTCGTAGTCGGTGTCACCGAGCAGCGCGACGGGCAGGAGCTGCCGCTTCAGCTCGATGAGGTTGCCGAGGCCGAGGTCCATGTGTCAGTTACGAGTTACGAGTTACGAGTTGCGAGTTGTGAGTTACAGGCGGGTGATGAGCGGGCCAAGGACGGCGGCGCGGGCGGCGGGGAGTGCAAACTCTTCACCTTTCGCGAAGCGGCACATGTCGCCATCGATCTCCTCGCCGATGGGTTCGTTCGCGCGGACGCGGACCATGTCGCGGGTGACGGCGCGGTTGACGGGCGTCGGCTCAGCCGCGGGTTCGGATGGCGCGCTCGGAGAGGCGCGCCCTACCTTGCTGGTGTCTTTGGGCATTGTTTTTGGTGGTTTGAAAAGGGAGCCGGGCATGGTGCCCGGCTCCCGTGAGGGGTTAGGCCGCCGGCAGGGTGAGCACGGCGTAGCCGAGCGCGCGGCGGATCTTCGTGCCCGCGCGGCCGTAGCCGCGGAACGAGCGCTCCAGGGTGTTCCAGCGGAACTGATCACTCGCTTCGAAG
>CAYXDZ010000723.1:0-1615 GCA_964463815.1 uncultured Verrucomicrobiota bacterium
AAGGCCCCGCATCGTGACTGGTCGCCGCACCCGCGTCACTTCGGGCGTTATCCGCACGGTAGCATTCCCGCGCCGGAAACCTTGTTCGATGATTACGCGGGGCGCTCGGCCCTGCTGAAGGAGCAGGAAATGACCATCGCCAAGCATTTCTATTGGGGGCACGACATGAAGTTCCACGGCGAGAATCTGTTTCCGGAACACTTCCTGAGCGGCCTGAACATGGGCGAATATGCGCGGATGACGCCCGAACAAAAAGCGGCGTGGGACACACATTACGGACCCGAAAACCAAGACTTCATCGACCGGATGCGCGCCGGCTCCCTCAACGGGGAGGCGATCACCCGTTGGAAACATCAACGGTACCTGCACGATTACTTGGGCAGCGTCCAGGCGGTGGACGACGGCGTGGGCCGGCTGCTCGATTATCTGGACCGCACCGGGCTGAGTGAAAACACCATCGTCATCTACTCTTCCGACCAGGGCTTCTATCTCGGCGAACATGGATGGTACGACAAACGGTGGATGTTCGAGGAGTCGCTGAAGATGCCCTTCCTCATTCGCTGGCCCGGCAAGGTCAAGCCGGGCACCGAATCGCACGCACTCATTCAGAATATCGATTACGCTCCGACCTTTCTCGACGCTGCGGGCGTGCCCGTCCCCGCCGAGGTGCAAGGCCGCAGCCTGATGCCGGTCCTGGTCAACGAAGGCCGCGCCCCGGGTGACTGGCGCGACGCCATTTACTACGCCTATTACGAAAACGCCGCCGTGCATGAGGTCGCGGTGCATGACGGTGTGCGCACGGATCGCTACAAGGCCTTCTTCCTGCCGCGCACCCGCGAGTGGCAGCTCTTCGACCTCGAACAGGATCCCCGGGAAATGCGGAGCCGCCACGATGATCCCGCCTACGCGCCCGTCCTCGCCGCGCTCCAGCGGCGCACCGCCGATCTGCGCAAGTTCTACGGCGTCAACTCCGCGGTCATTCCCGCCACGCGCGGTGACGAGGTCTGGTGGCGGAATCGCGACCGCGAGAAGCGTGAGCAGGCGAGGGCCGGCGATTTCGAACTGGTGTTCATCGGTGACTCCATCACCCAGGGCTGGGAGGGCGCGGGGCGCGAGGTGTGGGACGAGTTCTACGCTTCCCGCAAGGCGCTCAACCTCGGCTTCAGCGGCGATCGTACCGAGCACGTCATCTGGCGGCTCGGCCACAATCAACTGAGACCTAACCAGCCCAAGGTCGCCGTCGTGATGATCGGTACGAACAACACCGGCCACCAGATGCAGGAACCGGAGGAAGTCGCCGCCGGTGTCCGCCGCATCCTCGAACTGCTCGCCGAAAAGACACCGGACACGCGCGTGGTGCTGCTCGGCATCTTTCCCCGCGGCGCGACCCCTTGGGATCCGGGCCGGGTCAACAATCTCGGCATCAACCAACGTCTCCGCCGGCTGGCGGACGGCGACCGCGTGCGGTATCTCGATCTGGGCGGTGTTTTCCTGGAAGCCGACGGCACCCTCTCCCGCGAGGTCATGCCGGATCACCTGCACCTGAGCGCCGAGGGTTACCGCCGCTGGGCGCAGGCCCTCGAACCGGCGCTGCGCGAGCTGGGATTGTGAGGCA
>CAYXDZ010000724.1:0-1614 GCA_964463815.1 uncultured Verrucomicrobiota bacterium
TCCCATTTGCCCGCCAGCCTGCGGCCAGTGGCCGCTGCTGCCAAGTCTTGTCTCGTCCTTCAAGGCACTTTGGGCGGGCATTTCCAACCCGCGCGGGCATCCGCTCTCGTGTAAGTATTTTATCTACAAGGTACAGGCATTTCTTTAATTTTTTCCCGCTTCGGGCACTCCGTAACAACCCATTCATTTCGATGCGTCTGCCCTGGCGGGAGGTCCAGTCCGCCCAACGATCCGAGTGACCATTCTAGCGGATTCGCAAGCCGGTTCACCTTCAAGCAGGAGTTTCCGACCGGGCACGGATTCAAGCCTGCAATTTCCCTGTTGGCCGCCCGCCCGGTCGGCGCTAGGTTCTCCCGCCGTTAGTTACTATGTTGAAACCGACTCATAATTTGCGCGTGCGGGAAGTGGTCCGGCTCCAACCCCCACGGGTCATCAAGTCCGAATTGCCGATGACCCCGGCGAGCAACGAGACCGTCGTCCAAGGGCGGGCGGCCATTGAAGCCATCCTGGCCGGCACCGATCCGCGCCTCTTGGTCGTCATTGGACCGTGCTCGATTCACGATCCCGACGCGGCCCGCGAATATGCCGAGCGGCTGAACCGTGTGCGGAAGGAGGTCGAGGACCGATTGTTCATCGTCATGCGGGTTTACTTCGAGAAGCCGCGCACCACGATCGGCTGGAAGGGGCTCATCAACGACCCCCACATGGACGGCTCGTACGACATCGAATTCGGCCTCAAGACCGCGCGCAAGCTGCTGCTCGACATCACCGGCCTGGGCCTGCCGGCGGGGACTGAATTTCTCGATCCCATTGTGCCGCAGTACATCGCCGATCTCGTGAGCTGGGCGGCCATCGGCGCCCGCACGACCGAGAGCCAGACACACCGCGAAATGGCCAGCGGCCTGTCCATGCCGGTGGGTTACAAGAACGCGACGGACGGCACGTTGCAGATCGCGCTTGATGCAATGAGTTCCGCGCGTACCTCGCACAGTTTTCTCGGCATTGATCAGGAGGGGGCCACCTGCATCATCCGCACCACCGGCAACCCGGCCGGGCATGTCGTGCTGCGCGGCGGACGCAAACTGACCAACTACGACGCGACCAGCATCAACATCGCGCTGACCGAGTTGAAAAAGGCCGGCCTGCCGGAAACGGTGATGGTGGATTGCAGCCACGCCAATTCCGCCAAGCAGCACAAGAAGCAGGAGGAAGTCTGGAACAATGTGATCGCCCAGCGCGCCGAAGGAAACCTCGGCATCACGGGACTCATGGTCGAGAGCTTCCTGCATGAGGGCAACCAGCCCTTCCCGCAGCCGCTCGACCAGCTCCAGCGGGGTGTCTCGATCACCGACGCCTGCCTGGGCTGGGACACGACGGAGCGCCTGCTCCGCCATGGTCATGAACGCCTGGCGGGTGCCCGCCGGACAGCCGCGCCCGCCGCCATTTGAATCAGCAGGTGCCAGCCAACAGGCCGATGATCGCCGTGCCGGACATGATCCCCCAACCAGGCCCAGTTGAACGCGCCGCGGTCTGGACGCGCGATGCTTACGAGACTTTTCGCATGGCGGCAACTGACGAACCCCTGGTCCTGCCCGAGGTCACCCATGACGAGGA
>CAYXDZ010000725.1:0-1611 GCA_964463815.1 uncultured Verrucomicrobiota bacterium
GACAACTTCAGCTCCATCGAGCGCGCGGTGGAGGAGGGTCGCACCGTTTACGACAATCTGCGCAAAGCCATTTTGTTCATCCTGCCCACCAACGGTGCGGAAGGGCTGGTCATCCTCACGGCGGTTGTCATGGGCCTCGTCCTGCCGTTGACGCCCGTTCAGATCCTCTGGGTCAACATGGTCACCGCCGTCACCCTGGCGCTGGCGTTAGCCTTCGAACCGGCCGAGCCCGGCGTGATGCGCCGCCCGCCGCGCGATCCTCGCGCTCCGATCCTTGGGCACGCGTTTCTCTGGCGCATCGCCTTTGTCTCCGTGCTGATCGGCGGCGCGACACTCGCGGTATTCCTGATCGAGATGCGCTTGGGCATGTCGCTGGAGTTGTCACGAACCCTGGCGGTGAACACCCTGGTCTGCGGCCAGGCCTTCTATCTCTTCAACAGCCGCTTTCTGCGCGAGTCGAGCCTGTCGGTGTCGCGTCTTTTTACCAACCCCGCGGCCTGGCTGGCCATCGGCGTGCTGGCGGTCCTTCAACTGATCTTCGTCTATGCGCCGTTCATGCAGACGCTATTCGGTTCGACCGCGCTGGAAATGCGGCACTGGCTCATCCCGCTGGGCATCGGCCTCGCCGTCTTTCTGCTGGTCGAAGCCGAGAAGACGGTCTTCCGCCGCTTTGGGAGCGAAGGACAAACTACCAGCCACGCCGGTAGCCAAGGCCGAAAAAACACCTAACCCCCGATAACCCTTTTATGAAACTCACTGACTCAGATCAAAGCATGGACCGGTCGCCCCAGCAACCAGCGGCAGCAACCAATGCGGACGGCCAACCGCGCGGCGTCGGAGTCGAGATTGAACTCGGCGGGCTTGATCTCGACCAGATCACGAGTCGCATCCAGTGCGTCGTCGGCGGCGAGGTGCAGCGTCTTAGCAACTACGAGGGCAAAGTCCGCGGCACTCGCATCGGTGATATCGCCGTCGAACTCGACGCGCAGTTGTTCACCGATATGAAAGTCCGGGGCGTGCTCGAGAAACTCGGCTTGGACAACCTCCAGCCGAACCTCAGCGAGAACGTGGAGAGGCTCATGGCCAGCGAAGCAAGACGCTTCGTGCCCTTCGAGATCGTCTTCGCCCCGGTCGAGATTCGCCGCTTGCCGGAGGTGGATGCCGTTTGCGCGGCCTTTCGCGAGGATGCCGAGGGCACCGGCGCCTCGGTCCTCAACGCGTTTGGCATGCACCTGAATCCGGAACTGCCGCGCACCGACGCCGCCACCGTGCTGCGCTATCTCCGGGCGTTCCTTTGCCTTTATGATGAACTCAAGACCGCGCATGAAGTGGATGTCACCCGCGCGATCAGTCCATTCATTGACGCCTTTCCCAAGGACTACGCACTGCGCGTGCTCGATCCCGATTACACACCCGATGCGGCAACCTTGATCGACGATTACCTCGAAGACAATGCCACCCGCAATCGTCCGCTCGACCTGCTGCCCGTGCTCGCCTGGATCGACGAAGGCCGGGTGACCCGCCGACTGCCTGAGGAGAAGATCGGCCGCCGCCCGACCTTTCACTATCGCCTCCCGAACAGCCGCATCGACGAGGCGGACTGGTCGGTCA
>CAYXDZ010000726.1:0-1598 GCA_964463815.1 uncultured Verrucomicrobiota bacterium
AGCCTGCAAAACCACCTGTTCAAACCCCGCGTCAAACATCGCGCGGTATCCGGGGTGTTGGATGAAAGGCGACCAGCGTTCATACAGCGCACGCCAACGGGTGGCCTGCGCGGCCCCCTGGTAATGCAGACTGCCCGGCACCCTGTCCTGGCGCAATTCGGCGGCACACCGGCGCGTCTCCGCTCCGGGAAAACAACTGGGGTGAATTGTTACGCATAATGGCGCTTCCACGGCGGGAGCTTGCGGGGCGATGAACAACCGCACAAGCACGGCATCAAACCACGGTTTCGCAACGGATTTTTTTGGCGGCCGGGACAATCGTCTTTTGACTTGCCCGGGCTTGCGTGTTGGAATTCCCGCGCGATGGATTTTGACATTTCACGCATTCTGGAAAGCTGGGACTACAAAGCCGGCCAGGTCATGGTCCGAAAGTTCAAGACCAAGGACGGCCGCGAACTGATCCAGTTGCGGGTCGATCTCGGGCTGTTGCAGCTCAACGCGACCGGCCGCCCCGATGGCAAACGCCCGATGGGCCATGATTCCTGGTTTGATTTTTATCTCGCGCGCTTGGAGGAGCACCGGGCGCAGAACGGCGGCGATGACGAGGCCTTTACGCTGACGGCGGAAGACTGCACCCGGCTGCACGTGGAATCGGTCCAGTATCATCATCGTTACATCTGCCTGCTACAACTGGAGGATTACGACGGCGTACTGCGGGACACCGAACGCAATCTGGAGCTGTTTGACTTTGTGGAAGAGTTCGCGGACTCGACCGAAAATTCCTGGCTGTTCCAAAACTTCCGACCCCAGTGCCTCATGATGCAAACCCGCGCCCTGGTGTCGCAGAAGCTCAAGGACAAGGAGCACGACAGCGCGTTGGAGGAACTAGAAAACGGCATCGAGGCCATTCGCGAGTTCTACCGCGAATACTCGCTGACGGAACAGCTCGAACAGAGCGGCGAAATCGCCTCGCTGGAAGGCTGGCGCGACGAACTCTCCAACCGCAAGCCGATGAGCGAGCGGGAAAAGCTCGAACAGGCGCTGCAGGATGCCGTGCGGAAGGAAGATTACGAAACCGCCGCCCGGATGCGGGACGCGCTCCGCAAACTCGAAGTGGATCCCGCCTCATGAGCCTTCAAGCGCAACTCGCCGCCGAAATCAAGTCCGCCATGCTGGTCCGCGATGCCGACCGGCTCAGCACCTTGCGCCTCCTCAAGTCCGCCCTCGGCTACGTGGCCATCGAGAAGCAGACGGAAACCCTGTCAGATGCCGACTTTCTGGCGGTCGTGCAGAAGGAAGTGAAGAAACGGCGTGACGCGAGCGAGCAGTTTCAGGCCGGTGGGCGGGCAGAACTCGCCGCGAAAGAACTGGCCGAGCTAAAAGTCCTGGAGATTTTTTTGCCGCAGCCGCTTTCCGCAGAAGAGCTCGAAGCGCTGGTCAAAGCCTGTATTCAAGAGAGCGGCGCGACTTCCAAAAAAGACATGGGCACGGTCATTCGCGCTGCGCAGGCCAAAGCCGCCGGCCGCGCGGAAGGCAAGGTCATCAGCCAGTTGGTGGGCCGACTGCTGGCATGACCCACGCTTCAACGCTGGCACGGC
>CAYXDZ010000727.1:0-1586 GCA_964463815.1 uncultured Verrucomicrobiota bacterium
AGCAGGCCGGCCATGATGGTACGGTTCCCTTCACGCCGGGGCGGACGGATGCTTCGCAGGCACAGACCGATGTCGAATCCTTCGCCGTCCTCGATCCCATCGCCGACGGCTTCCGCAATTATTTGAAGGGCAAATACACCGTGCCGGCCGAAGCGCTGCTCATCGACAAGGCCCAGCTCCTCACGCTCACCGCGCCCGAAATGACGGCGCTGATCGGCGGGATGCGCGTGCTGCAGACCAACGCCGACGGCTCCGCCTACGGCGTCTTCACGAACCGCCCAGGTAAATTGACGAATGACTTCTTCGTCAACCTGCTGGACATGGGCACGGACTGGAAGCAGGCCTCGCCTTGTGGCAACGCCTTCGCGGGGCTCGATCGGAAAACCGGCGAAACCCGGTGGACGGCGACCCGCGTGGACCTCGTCTTCGGTTCGAACTCCGAGCTGCGCGCCCTCGCCGAGGTTTATGGCTGCGCCGATGCCGAGAAGAAGTTCGTGCAGGACTTCGTCGCCGCGTGGGACAAAGTGATGAACCTGGACCGCTTCGATCTCGCATAAGCGACCGGCCTGCGGTTGGGCGAACCATCAACCACTTCATGCCTCCCACAACAACGTGGGAGGCATTTCTTTTGTGTGGGCAGCAGGGCGCTTGCGTTGGGGCCCTTGGCTGCGGAGCCACTCCTTGAAGTGGTCGCGGATTGTGTCGCGAATTGAGTTGCCCGCGCCTCCACCGGTTAGTAAGCAAAGTCGGTTGCCGGAACGGACTCGAAAAACTTCAGGGACGAAGCGGGGAGTCCGCCGATGGCCTGCCTTGCTTATGACGATCACTTCCGTGGTTGCCCGGTGGACGGGAATCGGGCTCGCTCTATCGGCCACTGCTCTCCCCGCTCAAGTCATGCTCAGCCCCGTCGCGGTGACGGAGACCGGGTTGGGCACATTCGCCGAGTCCACCGGCTTGACGAACATGATCAACCAGTCGGGCATTCAGACGCCGTTTGTCAGCGGCACGACCGTCTTCGACGACTATTTTTCGCCGAACGACAAGTTTTCCCAAAATGCCGACGGCACCAAATGGCAGAGCGAGCTGTCTTTCGACCTGCCACTGGTGGGCGATTTGTATTTCGATCTCGGCGCGAGCCATCAGGTATCCAAGCTGGCCATCTGGAACATCTCGGCCAGGGACATCACCGTGTTCGTGGCACCCACTCAAGGCGAGTTGGCGACCGTCCCCGCGGCCGGCAGTTTCACGCTCACACAAAACACGTTTTCGGTCAGCCTGCGCGCGGATTTGCTGACGCTGGCCACCGCGCAGACCGGCCGGTTTGTGCGCATCCGAATTGAGTCCGAGTACACCTTCTCGCCCGGGGACACTTTTGGGTATGCCACGATTGGCGAAGTGGTGATGGCGGTTGGGTCATCCTCGCAACCGACGCTCGCCATCACGCGCGAACCGAACGGCGATGTGCGGGTCAACTTCACCGGAACGCTGCGCTCCACCGAGAACGTCGAGGCCGGTTTCCAGAACGTGTCGGGCAATCCGCAGGCAACCTATTTGATCCCCAAGGCGAATCTCGGCGAACGCCGGTT
>CAYXDZ010000728.1:0-1585 GCA_964463815.1 uncultured Verrucomicrobiota bacterium
CGCGGAAGGGCTGGAACGGTTCGGCGATTCCACCGGGCGGATCGGGACGATCTGAGAACAGGAAGAGATCAGTTTAGCGGTGTGCTTTCCAAATCTTGGAAACACCCCGGACCATGGCTGTTGGCCAGCCGTTTGATGCTTCAGACTCCTTGGTGACAGGTGGCTCCGAATGGAGTCGGCGACTTCCGGCTGTCCTTTCCGTCCGCCATTTCAATGAAGGCTAAACCACGAGCTTCACGATGGATGGTTGCCGCCACGCTGCTGGCGTTGCTGCTTCTTCTCGGCTGGGCCGCATACAACCGCCCCGTAACCACATCACTTGCCGACGGAACCACCTTCGAACTCGCGTCGGTGAATGTGGCCCTCACAAACACCTTGGTCCGCGGCACGTTCCTCGGAAGACTCGCCGAAAAGTGGATTCCCGCCAACGGGTGGAGGGTCGGCAATTATCAGGTATACCGACCGCAACGATTGGTCCTTCACAATAAAAACCGCTCTGATCTGCTGGTGGCGGCCATCAAGTTGCGGCCGGGATCACCCCGCGTGAAAAACCTGCTGAACCCGTTACCCCACCGACCCCTGCGCTTTCAGATCATTGGCGACGACGGGTATGGCTATGTAGAAGGCTACGCCAACTTTCGGGTCTATCCCGATGGTATCTTTGCCCATGTCGTGACCCCGAGCTTTCCGAGAGAATCGCAGAAATTGCGTTTTCGTTTGGAGGAGCTTCATGGACCTGAGGGATGGCAGGAGCTGGCAACCTTGATAACACCGAATCCAAAGCCGGCTGCACGGGAAGAATGGCCGGTGACACCGGGACAGCGACTCCGTGTTTCCGACGACCTCGAGATGGAATTGGGCGAACTCAGATTACACCTGACAAACAGCGTCCCAAACTCAGTCTGGGTCAATCCCTCAACAATGCGGGTGCGCTTCTGGTCGGGCGGGCAGATCGATACAAATTGGTGTCTTCAGTTTCCCACGGAGCTTCGGGACAATGTCGGCAATCTTGATATGCTGGGTCTGTTACCGGTTCACACCAACGGCTGGATGGAGCACGGGATACCGCGCTCTTTGAGCCCCCGTGCAGTCTGGCGCTTCAAGTCGCAAGTCGCGCGCCTGAACGGTTTCCCTGTCACCAACCTGTTCACGTTTCAATTGAATCGGGGAGAATCTTTTACAACCAACTGGATTGATCTGCCCGTTGCCGTGAGCTTTTCCGGACTGGATGAGGTGTTGGCAGTCCGTCTGACAGAAAAGCCGCCTAACCACCGATTGAGCCTAGTATCGGCCAGAACGCCCGGCGGGAAGGAACTTGTGATTCCAGCCAACTCGTCGAATCAGCATCAATTTAGCGGGGCCATGGTCGCGCCTGCAATTGCAGCGTTGACGGGGCATTACGAAATGGTTCCTACCCCAACCAGAGGTTGGCCGCATGCAGTGGAAGTCACGATCGCCATTCATCGCAACTACCCGGTTCAGTTTACAATCCAGCCCAAACTCGTTTCCATCCCGCCCGCCGCCACATCGCGCTGCCGCGAATGCGGCGAGGTGGCCACCCTCTTGACTCCGGAACAGGGCAAGC
>CAYXDZ010000729.1:0-1581 GCA_964463815.1 uncultured Verrucomicrobiota bacterium
GGATGTATTCGGCGGCCCGCGCTTCGATCAGGTCCAGGAAACCCGCCTCGGTCTGTTCGTGCTCACCGGTCGCCAGCGTGATGATGCCCTGCGAGTTCAGGCGCTGGTAGGCGGCGTGATCGTCCGGTGGCAAAGGCTCCTCCAGCCAGACGGGATTGAAGGTCGCCATTTCGCGCGCGAGCCCGGCGATGGTGTCGAAGTCGTAGCTGCGGTCGCCCATGCGCCACCACGAATGCGCGTCGATCATCAGGCCGAACTTCGGACCCGTCGCCTGCCGCATCAACTCCACCGTACGCAGATCCTGCTCGGGACCGAGCGCCGGTCGCATCTTGTAGGCGGAAAAACCCAGCGCCTTGATGGCCGCCGCTTCTTCCGCGAATTTTTCCGGCGGCATGTACATGCCCGCGCTGCCGTAGAGTTTGATGCAGTCACGCTTGCGCCCGCCGATCAGCTCCGAGAGCGGGCATTTCTCGAACTTGGCCGCCAGGTCCATCACCGCGATCTCGACTGCGCGATACGTCTTCTCCAGCTCCACCCCGCCGGCGAAGTTGAAGCTGGCGAACTTGGCCGGCTCCTTGCCAACAAGAAACGGCGCGATGTGCTCGCGAATGTCCCGTGCCGCCGGCTCGTGCGCCGGGCCGGGCGCGAAGCCTTTCAATCCGTTGTCGGCCGTGACGCGGATCAACATCGCGTCGCGCTTCACGATGGTCCGGACGCCGCCGTAGTTCGGCAGTTTGATCGGCTCCGGCATGGGATACGACATCAGGAAGGCTTCGACGCGCTTGATCTTCATGCGAAGCAGCGTGACGAAGAACCGGCCCGCGAGGCAATCCCGATGTCAGCCCGTCCGCATGGTGCCACGGGCCATCGGGAATGCCCCGACGAGAACGGCCGCCCACCTGATGCGGAGGGCGGCCGGGTTGACGGGACGGAAGCTGGCGCAATCAGTGGCCGAGCATCCAGGGTCGTTTGCTGGCGCGACTGGCGTTGAGTTTGCCCAGTTTGCCAACTTCGCGGGTGGGCGCGACGCCCTTGAGGGAGCCCTTGCGGGGCGAGCCGCAGCCGCAACTGCTGCCGCATGCGTGGCGGTTCATGAGTCCCGGCTCATGCTGGCTCTTTTCGTTGCGGGTGATGGCGGTGCGCCGGGTGCCGGACATCAGGTTCAACCTCGGCGCGCTCACCAGTCGAACCGCGGGCCGGCCACAGACCTCACAAAGCGTGCGTTGATCGCGGTGGCTGATCGCACGCGGCACGGTGAAAACACCGCAGCGCGGACATTCGTAATCGTAGAGGGGCATAAGCGATTAATCGTTGAAGGGTGAAGCGGGTGAAGGGTTGAACCGGGGCGCGAATAACTCTTCAAGATATCTTTGCAACAGGCGCATTCCCGGAAACGGAGCGCGGGCCTGTGACCCGCAGCGGCTTGGTTTGCATAGGGGCGTGCTGCGGCTCATAGAGCCGCGCTCCGCTTTTGCAGATCTCATCAACGGTTCAGCCATTCAATCTTCAAGCACGCGTCACTTCGCCTTCGCGAGGTCGATCTTGCCATCGAGCATCTTCTTCGGCCCTTTCTCGTTGGGC
>CAYXDZ010000730.1:0-1564 GCA_964463815.1 uncultured Verrucomicrobiota bacterium
GGCCCTTGGGATTGAGATGCGAAACATCGCCGTAGCCCTGATCGTCGGTGAGGAAATAGACGATGTTCGGACGCATCGACGCCTCGGCCGCTTGCAGATCAAGGTGGGGCACCAGGGCCAGCGCGACACAAACCAGCATTGAAAGAGGTTTCATGGCTGGAGATTAACGGCGGGCACCCGGTGGTAGAAGTCGTTTTATGGGCGCGGAGGTGATCCGTGGCAAAATGCTTTGGACAATCCCCGACTGGCGCGCTTTGAGGAATGAGGGCATGGTCTCGGTGAGCTTAAAACACCATGAAAGTTTTCATCACCGGCGGCACCGGGTTTGTGGGGCGCGAGATCCTCTGGCAACTGCACGAGGCGGGGCACCGGATTTTTCTGCTCAGTCGCCGGGGCCCGGCGGAGGATGTGCGTCAGTTGGCTTATCGCCATCGGGCCGAAATTGTGACGGGCGGACTGGAGTCTGCCGAAACGCTGGCCGGCCTGATGCAAGGTTGCGAGGCGGTGATCCATCTGGTGGGCATCATCAGCGAGCACGGCCGCAACACGTTTCAGCGGGCGCATGTGGAGACGACGCAAACCGTCCTCAGTGCGGCGGCCCAAGCGGGCGTAAAGCGCTATCTCCACATGAGCGCCCTGGGCAGCCGGCCCGGGGCCCGGTCGCGCTATCATCAAACCAAGTGGCAGGCGGAGGAACTGGTCCGGAGCAGCGGGCTGGCCTGGACGATTTTCCGGCCGTCGGTGATTTACGGACGCGACGACGGGTTCGTGAATCTGCTGGCCAAGATTTGCCGCCGCAGCCCGTTCATTCCCGTGTTCGGAGCGGGCACCAACCAGTTGCAACCGGTCGCGGTGGAGGAAGTGGCCCGTGCCTTTGTCGGAGCGCTCGACTGCGAACGATCGGTCGGCCGGACGTATGACTTGTGCGGGCGGGAAGTGTTCACCATGAACGCGCTTTACGACACGATTCTGCGGGTCATGAAGCGGCGGCGGCCGAAGCTGCACTTGCCCATGCCGCTGGCGCGCTGGCAGGCCGGTTTCATGGAAGCTGCCTGCTCCGTCATCGGCCGGCCCAGCCCGCTGACACGGGACCAATTGCTCATGCTGGAGGAGGACAATGTCGGTGATCCGACGGCGGCCCAGGCGGACTTTCAACTGGCTTCGCAGTCGTTCGCGGAAGGCATCGCCAAGTATGTCCGCTGAACTCCCGCTCAGATTTTCCCGGCTTTGCGCCAGCGATAGAGCGTCGAGGAATTCACCCCAAGCTGCGCCGCCACCCACGTGAGGTCGTGGCCCCCTTCCGTCAACAGCCGGCCAGCCAGTTCCATGCGCTGCTTTTTGCTCATCGCCGGGGTGAAGCTGGGGAAGGATGCCTCCGCTGCCGGCGCGGCCACCGGTATTGGCTGGCCGGTTTGCGGCCGTGGATTCAAATTCGACTGGATCGAAAACGGTGATTGTTTGGGCGCTTCCCACCAGCCGGCGCGCAGCGTGGGACCGTCGTACAGAATCACCATCCGCTCGATGGCGTTCTTGAGTTCGCGGACGTTGCCCGGCCAGTCGTAAT
>CAYXDZ010000731.1:0-1563 GCA_964463815.1 uncultured Verrucomicrobiota bacterium
GCGCAGGGGTAACAACTCAGAGACGTAACAGCCATGGAACGCAACCAAGTCTCAACAGTTCGGCATCGGGCGGCCTGCATCGGCGCGGAAGAGGCCGCGAGCGTCTTGGGCTGGCCGCCCTATTACATTCCGTTCCTCGTCCGGGCCGGCCACCTAAAACCGCTCGGCAAGCCGGGGCAGAACGCGCGGAAGTGGTTTGCGCTCGTGGAACTCGAACGGCTGGGTGCCGACCCGGCGTGGCTCGACAAGGCCATCCGCATTGTCGAGAAGCGCATTCAGGAGCAGAACGGCAAACAAAAAGGCAGGGGCGACGATGCCCCTGCCGAGGAGTAGTCCGATCCCTTGCAAACTCACACACCGCCGACCGATTGGTTGGCGGTGTTTTTTTCGTACGCTTCCAGCGACGGGATCTTCACCAAAGCCCGGCGCGCGTAGGCCCTGTGCACCGCCTTGCTGTTGTGGCCGAGGGCGGCCTGGGCAAACCGTTCGGGATAGCCGGCCGTCTTGGCGCGCTCGGCCCACGCGTAGCGATAGCTGTGGAGCGTCACGCCCGTGATGCCGAGCTGGCGGCAACGCTGGCCGAACTCCGTGGCGCGGTCGCCGGACCGCACGCGCGACAGATAGGGAAAGAGCAGGCCTTCCGCCGGCAGATCCTTGAAGACATTCAGCGACTCGGCGCCGAGATGCACCACGACGGGCACGCCGGTCTTCTTGCGGAAGAAGCTCACGGTGCCGTTGGTCCAGTCCACGTCCTCGCCCTTCAGCACTGCGATGTCACCCTGGCTCGCGCCGAGCAACCAGCAGAGCCGGTAGAACACCTTGCGCTCGGGATTGACCTCGGCGGCGAGGATCTGCTCGTGCTCGGCGAACGTGATGGCGCGCTTCTCCTTGAACTTGATCGCCGGCCACTGGCGTTTCGGGATGACCGACGCCGGCAGCCAGTTCATGTCGAGGGCGAAGTTGTGAACCTTCCGCAGATAGACGTTGGTCGAGACCTTGCCCTGCCGGAGCACGGCGAGGAAATGCTCGGCCTGCGTCTCGATCACCACGCGGCCGCGGATGAGGTCGAACGCCTGATCCTTGGCGGCCGTCCGCCAGCGGACCTGGTTGGGACCGGATTTGGTGAGGATGATTTCATCGAGGACGTGCTGCCACGTGCGCTTGGAAACCAGTGGATCGCTGTGCCGCAGATAGACGCGCGCCAGGCTGAGGTTCATGGCCGGCTGTCTGCCCGCTTCGTTGAGGGCGACGAGCAACCGGGTGGCCTGTGCCTTGTCCTTGGTCTTGAGGCTGGTGAAGGTTTTGGTCTCGTTGTCGAAGGCGTAGTAAACGCTCCGGCGACGGAGAAACAGACGATAACGCTCTTTCATAATGAGGCGTCATCGAGCGTGCCTTGGCGGCCGGTTCCGGTTTCAGTTCATTCTGGGCGAAGGGTGCCAGAATAGTGGCGCAATCCTGGAAGCATCGTCCGGACTGTTAGCCAAACCGTTAGCCATCGGGCTTTCCAACCTCCTAACTCGTTGCCGCACTCACGGTTAGAGATGGAGGCGAGGGTCGGAATCG
>CAYXDZ010000732.1:0-1551 GCA_964463815.1 uncultured Verrucomicrobiota bacterium
GAGATCGAACGCCTGCGCGCGACGTGGCGGCCGCATCGCGATGTTGAGGGCACCGATGAGCAATTGCCGAAGCTCCTGAGCGCCGAGCGCCTTGAGCAGCTTGATCTCTTCGATCGCGCGCAACTGGAATTCGTCATCCGCATCTGCCGCGAGTCGTCGTCGTTGTCCGACGCCGGGCGCAAGCTTTATGCCGTCACGCGCGAGAAGCGGAAGGACAACAACGATGCCGACCGGTTGCGGAAATATCTCCTGCGTTTCGGACTGAACTGGCAGGCGGTGCGGAGTTGATGGCCGGGTGGAAAGGCAGCCGGGAGAGTTCCCAAGCGCGGGCTGGGCGACATGAGTCTCGCCCTCTCGATTCGTGGAAAAGAGTTACCCGCCGCCACAGGATCACTTTCTGGTTGGCTTCGCTCATGGATCGCCGGCTAAGCTTCGCCCATGCGTCATGCCCCCATTCCGCAGAAGCTTTTCGTCGAGAACCGCCAGCGCCTCGCCGCCCGGCTCGCGCCCAACTCGCTCGTCGTCGTTCACGCGAACGACCTGCTGCCCGCCAATGCCGACGCCACCCTGCCGATGGTGGCGAACTCGGATCTCTTTTACCTGACCGGCGTAGAGCAAGAGGAGACGGTGCTGCTGCTGGCACCCGACGCGTTTGAAGAGAAGCACCGGGAGATCCTGTTTGTTCGCGAGACGAGCGACCTGTTAAAAGTCTGGGAAGGCGCGAAGCACACCAAGGAGGAGGCGACGAAGCTCACCGGCATCAAGACGGTGAAGTGGCTCACCGAACTGCCGGTGATTCTCCGGGGACTGATGTGCGAGGCGGAGCACGTGTACCTGAATTCCAACGAGCACCGCCGGGCCGTCGTCGAAGTAGAGACGCGTGACGTGCGGCTCGCGAGGCGGTTGATGCACGAGCACCCGCTGCACGATTACCGCCGGCTCGCGCCCTTGATGCACGAACTGCGTGTCGTGAAATCACCGGAGGAAATCGAGCTGCTGAAACAGGCCTGCGCCATCACCCGCAAGGGCTTTCTGCGCGTGCTTAAGAAGACCAAACCCGGCCGCTGGGAACACGAGATTGAGGCGGAGTTCGCGCATGAGTTCATCCGCAATCGCGCGCGTTTCGCTTACACGCCGATCATCGCCGCCGGCGCAAACTCGAATGTGCTGCACTACATCGCCAACGATCAGCGCATGAAGCAGGGCCAGGTGCTGTTGCTGGACGTCGGCGCGAGCTACGCGAACTACAACGCCGATCTCACACGCACCATTCCCGTCAGTGGTCGCTTCAGCCGTCGCCAGAAGCAGGTCTATAACGCCGTGCTGCGTGTGACCCGGGCGATGATCGACGCCGCGCGTCCGGGCGTGCTGCATCGCGACTGGCAAAAGCAATCGCAGGCGTTGATGAACGAAGAACTGCTCGGGCTGGGTCTGTTGAAGCGCTCCGAGATCAAGAAGCAGGATCCCGACAATCCGGCGTGCCGGAAATACTTCATGCACGGCCTCGGGCATCCGCTCGGGCTGGATGTCCACGACGTGGGCATCCTCAGC
>CAYXDZ010000733.1:0-1519 GCA_964463815.1 uncultured Verrucomicrobiota bacterium
CGCGCATCAGCTCGAAGCCTTGCGCGCCATCACGCCGCCATGGGTGGTTGGCCTGCCGGCGCAGGTCGCAGCCGTGCGCGCCTTGGAGAATACCGGTTACTACGCCGACCAATACGCGAAAACGGTTGAACTGCGGGATTCCCTCGCCACAGAACTGACCACGCTGGGCTGGCAGGTGCTGCCCGGTATTGCGAACTTCCTGCTCTGCGAACTCCCGGCAACCGGCCCGACGGCCGGCGAGGTGGTTCGCGCGTGTCGGGAACGCGGTTTGTTCCTGCGGGACGCCGCATTGATGGGCGCAACCCTGGGCTCGCAGTACCTCCGCCTGGCCGTGAAAGATGCCGCCACCAACCGGCGGATGCTGCGCATTCTTCGCGAGGCGTTGCGCCAATGAAGCTTCCCAACCCGCCATGCCCACGGCGCGAAACCGCGGCGGTCCGTGAACAACATTTGCGTGCGGAGCGGGGCCGGATCTTTAACATCGCGCCATGGACGCCGCCTACGACCAGTTGCTGACCGCGACAATCACGCACCTTGAAGACCTCAAGAGCCGGGGCGTGAAGCACCTGCCGGCCGCACCGGATTCCCTCGCAAATCTTGCGCGACCAGCCACCGCGAAAAGCCCGGCTGAATCCGCCCGGCGCGAACCTGCTCGCGCCCCTCAAATCGATGCACCACCCACCTCCCGGCCGGTGGTTTCGCCGACTGCCACCCTGGACTTGATCACCGCGCCAGCCTCGCCCCCGGCGTTCAATGATCTGCTGGTCGATCCGTCCGTCGAGCTGACACCCGAACGCAAGGAAGTCGAGATGGCCCGCATTCGCGAGCGGGCGCTGGCGTGCGTGAAATGCCCGCACCTGGCCAATTCCCGGCGTCACGTGGTCTTTGGCGTCGGCAGCGTCCACGCGGAGCTGATGTTTGTCGGGGAGGCACCGGGGATGGACGAGGACGAGCAGGGGGAGCCGTTCGTCGGCAAGGCGGGCCAGCTCCTGACCAAAATCCTCCAGACCATGGGCTTGAGCCGGGAGCAGGTGTACATCGCCAACGTCCTCAAGTGCCGGCCGGACACACCGGGCCAGAGCACCGGCAACCGCCCGCCCACCGCCGACGAGATGAACACGTGCAAGCCCTACCTGCTCGCGCAGGTCAGTGTCATCCGGCCCAAAGCCATCGTCGCGCTCGGAACCAGCGCGATCAACGGCTTGCTCGGCAAGAACCCCGGCATCATGCGGCTGCGAGGCCGCTGGCAGGACTTCAACGGCGTGCCGCTCATGCCGACGTTTCACCCGGCCTATCTGTTGCGCAACCAGGCCCTCACCGAAAAGCGCAAGGTCTGGGAGGACATGCTCGCCGTGATGGAACGGCTGGCCCTGCCGGTCAGCGACAAGCAGCGGGGGTTTTTTCTGGCCAAATAGCAGCGGCGCGCCGGCTCCGAGGCAATGATGTGGTTCGCCGAAGAGTGGTGACCCTTGGTTGACGCTATCCGATTTTGGCACCAAAACTACCGCCATGCAGAATT
>CAYXDZ010000734.1:0-1501 GCA_964463815.1 uncultured Verrucomicrobiota bacterium
CGCCAAGTCATCCCGCCCGTCGCGTTTGCCCTGCTGGGGTTGACCGTCCTCGTACTGGTTCTGGGCCTCGGCGATCGCGAACCGGTCTTCGAGGGACGCAAGTTGAGCACCTGGCTGGACGATCCGGCGCTGACCGAGGCCGAGAGCCGCCGGGCCCTGCGGGCGCTGGGCACCAACGCCCTGCCCCAGTTGCAGGCCTGGCTCGAACGCAAACCGGGGGCCATCGAACGAACCGTGCGCGGAATCGATCAACGCGTGGATTATCTGGGGATCGCTTATCACCCCAGCTTGACGGCGAACTTTCGGGCCATGCGCGGCTTCCTTCTGCTCGGGGAAGCGGCGGCCCCAGCCGTCCCGTGGCTGGAAGCCGGCGCATCCCGCAAGGATGTGGACTTCGGATTCTACCTCAGCGCACTGGCCGTGTGCGGACCGGACGGCTGGCGCGCGTTCGACCGACTGGAAGCCACTGCCCCGCTGGAGGAACAAAAGCACTTCATGCAAGCGCTCGCACTGGGGGTGCGGCATTCGCCGGCCTTGATTCCCCGCCTCGCCGCCTATCTCGAAGCTCCCGACCCGGCGATTCGCCGCGAAGCTTACGTGACCGTGCGCCTCCTGCGCGAGCACTGCCCGCCCGGGCTGCTGACAGCCCTGGAGCAACGCGCCGAAATGGAGCCCGACGACACTCTGCGGAAGATCGCCCGCGAATTCGTCACCGAACTGACCAGTGAACTGGCGGACGCTCAACCGATCAAGCGATAGCCAAATCAGTCTCCAGTTTCTGCCAGACACCACGGCGATCTTGAAGGGATGGCGCGGCGACCGGGTTGCGAGCGGGAAACTCGCTGTATGTTTTTCCGTCCAGTTCGCGCCCGGTTTCGGATTTGCGCACGCCGCCCCATTGCTTGAAGAAGAATGCCGTGCGCGCCCTTTTGCACTGGCGACGAATGTTATGCACCCACTCCGCCTTTATGGGCCGCGCACCAGGGCCGCTTTCGCCGCCGACGATGGCCCATGAAATTCCATCGAGAATAAAAACGCCCAAGTCTTCCAGCAGCGGCTCGATAGAGAGAAAACGCACCTTGGCGGGCGCGGAACGCAACAGGTCAATGCGCGGCAGGCCGTGCTGTTTGTTCTCCACGCTGACACCCCACCAGATATGCGCTTGTTTGGCGGCAAAGCGCAGTTTGCCCTTCAGCAAAGCCGCGAGCCGGTCGGCGCGTTTGGTCAGGACTTGATAAGTATGCCAGTTCGCCGCCGTCATGACGCGCGCGACCTTGATGATGTATTCGTCAGGAACTTCCTTGTGAAACAGGTCGCTCATGGAGTTTACGAAGATCATCCGGGGCGTTCCCCATCGGAGAGGATCGCCCAACTTCTCCGGCACAATGCGCAGATCAAAGCCGAACTCAAACGGATGACCGGGAATGCCGCGCCAGCGTTCAGCAAATGTTTCAGCGTAGCAGTGGAGGCAGCCTGGGCTGACTTTGGTGCAGCCGCGAAC